>JAUHYN010000361.1 GCA_030426505.1 bacterium
GCCGCCGCGCGAAGTCGTAGAGCTGCCATGTGTTGGCTCCGTGGTTGTGGACGTGGAGGACGATCGGCGTCCCCGCGTCGAGCGGGGCGTCGGCGATCCAGCTGAAGGTGTGCGCTGCGGCGGGCGAGGGGATGGGGACGGTGCGGTCGACGAGGAGCGCATCACCCGCGAGGAGCGCGAAGTGGCCTTCGGCGGGCTCCGCGTTGTGAAGCCGCCCCCACGCGATCGTCACGCGCACGAGGTCGCCCGCTTCGATCCGCTCGGCGCTCGGTTGGGACAGCGCGAGGTAGTCGCACTCGGCGGTGCGCACCTCGGTCGCGTCGGCCTCCACGCCCCACGCGTCGGATGCGCAGTGCAGCGGCTCCGGGCGGTGCGCGGCGAGCGGATCCGCTTCGGCGGACACCGTGGACCAGGCCGCGTGGTCGACGAGGGAGCGCCAGGCCGGCGCGGTGTCCGGCGGCTCGGGTGAGGGCGCGCACGCGAGGACGGCGAGCAGCGAGAGGGCGGCGAGGCGGTCCACGATCCTCAGTGCCCGGCGGGGCGCCGAATCCATCGAAGAAAGTTCACGGCGCGCGCCGCCCCCGCGCCTGGTCGCGCGGATCCGCTTCGAGTATGACCCCACCCATGCGCCGCCTCCTCCTCCTCGCCGCCCTCGCGTTCGCTACCACCGGCTGCCCCGGCGACGCCGAGCTCACGATCGACACGACCTACTCCGACACGACCGCCGTCGCGATCCCCGACAACAGCGCGGTCGATCGCACCCTCACCGTGGGCGCGACGGGCAACGTCATGCAGGCCACGGTCGAGGCGATCGTCGAGCACCCGCGCCCGGGCGATCTCACGCTCACGCTCACGTCACCCATGGGCACCGCGGCCGAGATCGGCGGCCGCATCGCGGAGGGGAGCGACCAGTACCGCTACGCGATCCCGCTCCTGGCGATGCAGGGGGAAGCGGTCAACGGCACCTGGACCCTCACGATCGCGGACGGCGCCGCCGGCGAATCCGGCACGCTCCTCGGCTGGGCCATCGAGCTCCCCGGCCTCTGATTCACGCGCCTCTACAGCGCGCGCCGCGGCGGGACGGTGATGTTCGCCATCAGAAGCCCCGCGACGATCGACACCGCCGCGAGCAGCATCGCGAACGCGCTCGTGATCCCGCCCAGCGGATCCTGATCGAGCAGCTGCGCCAGGCTCCGGAAGCCGACGCTCCCCGGCACCAACAACAGCAGCCCCGGCACGATCAACACGACCGCGGGCCGCCCGGCGAGCCGCGCGTAGAGGTTGCCGCTCACGCACACCAGGTACGCGCCCACGAAGATCCCGATCTCGCCGCCGAGCGCCTCGCCGCCGAGCCGCGCGCCGATCAAACCGACGCTCGCCGAGAACAGGATCACCGGCGCGGTCTTCGGCGGCGCGCGGAACAGCACGACCAACCCCACGCACGACACGAGCAGGAACAGCCCGAACGTCCACGTGGGCAGCGCGTGCGGCGTCACCGGCGCGGGCGCCGCCCACAGCAACGCCTGCACGCGCGTCCCCAGCGCGACGCCGAAGATGAGCTGGAGGAACACCACCGCCGCCGCCGTCAGCCGCGCCGATCCCGACACGAGGTTCCGCGTGGCGATCTCTGCGAGCGCCGTCGTCAGCGTCAGCCCCGGGATCAGGACGATCAGCCCGGCCAACGTCACCACGAACACCGCGACCGGCGACACGAAGTGATTCACCGCGCCCGCGATCATCGTCGCGGTGAACGCCGCGACCAGATCGAACGCGCGCGCGCCCGCCGGCGACCGGCCGAACCGCATCGCGATGAAGCCCACGATGAACCCGACCGCGCCGGCCGTGACGATCTCCGCGATCCCGCCGCCGAAGAACCGCGCCGCCGAAGCCGACACGAACCCGAACGACACCACCGTCAACGCGCGGCGGTACGGCACCGGCGCCTCGTCGATCGCCTTGACGCGCGCGAGCGCGTCGGCCGGCTCCACGTCCGGGCCGAGATCGCCCACCAGGCGGTCGAGCTCGATCAGCTTCGTGAGATCGACGTCCGAGCTGTGGACGCGCAAGACGGTCGTCTTGGTGTCCTCGCCGATCCGGAACGTCGCCATGATGGACGTCGGCGTCGAGAAGAACTCTCCATCGAGGTCGAAGTGCTGCGCCGCGCGCCCCACCTCGTCCTCGAGGCGGTGCGCGGGCGCGCCGTACTTCGATAGTGCGCGACCGAGTGCGAGGACGAACTCGATCGCCTGGCCTTCACGGGTCAGCGCACGACCTGCTGGGAGAAGCGCTGGATCAGTCGGTTCTGCGCCTCGTCGTCGAGGCCCGGGCCGAACAGCGCCGCCGGCGCCCGCCCGCCGAGATCCAGGTCCTCGAGGAAGATGCTCGAGCTCGCCGCGTGGTCCTCCATCGAACCGGGCGGCATCGGCAGCGTGAAGTTCGACACCGACGCCGGGCCGACCACGACCCACGAGCCCGTCGTGCTCATGAAGCGCATGCGCCACGCGTCGCCGGCGGCCGTCGCACCGATGAGGCGCGAGCCGTCGTCGTACGAGCCGCCGGGCGCTTCGAGCCAACCGGCGTCGAGCGAGACCTCGCGCGGCATCTCGTCGCCGACGAACATCTGCGCGCTCATCACCGGTGACAGCGCACCCGACGAGAGGTTCGCCGCCGCCGCGATCACGGCGTACGCGCCGACCTCGAGGCCGCGGTGCGGGGGCGCCATCGCCGTCGAGAACGACCCGACCGCGCCGCCGGCCGCGGGACGATCACGCCGGAGACCAACACGACCGCGGTCGCCGACATCGGCGGCGTGGCCGCGTCACCCGACACCTGCACGCGGAGGCGCTGCGCGGTGTTGGGCGCGACGTCGATCGGCGCGAAGCCCGAGTAGTCCGGCACCATCTCCGTGGTGTCGCCGTCGCCGTCCACGTCGTTCGCGTCGACGATGCGCGGGAGCGGCGTCAGCGTCGCGTAGCTTCCGACGGTCCCGTGCGTGAACGACTGGAGCACCGGCAACAGGTTCGTCACCAGATCGCCGCCGCCGGTGATCCCGAGGTCCGCCAGGCCGACCTTGCCCGCAAAGCTCCACGCGGTGCGCCGACCGGGGCGCGTCTCCGAGTGGTAGACGTCCTTCACCGAGAACGGGATCGGCCCGATCTGACCGCGCGCCGTCGCCGCCGCCGGCACCTGAATCGAGTTCCCGCCGCCCGGGATCGCGAACGAGAAGAGGTTGCTCCCGAACAACAGCGCGGGCGTCAGCTGCGACAGCGGCGCCGCGAACGACGCACCCGAGAACGCGACCTCCACCGACTCCGTGCCCGGCACCGCCGCGAAGTCGATCGCGCCGGTCATGCCGGTCGAGCGATCCGTGCGCGTGATCGTCGGGAGGCGGATCGTCGCGCTCGAGTCGAGCCCGAGCACCGTCACGTAGTCGTGGTTCGCCGCGAACACCGAACACGTCACCGACGAAGTCCCCGCGAACGTCACCACACCGTCCGCACCGGTGACCTGCGTGTCCGCGCCGCACACGACCGTCGCCGCCTCGACCGGCGCGCCGGTCGTCTCCGACACCACGAGGATCGCGCGCGCGTCGAGGTTCACCAGCGCGACCGGCGAAGAGCTCACCGTCATCGCGCCCGTGTCCACGCTCGCGGCGATCTGCGTCGTGCCGAGCGTCTGGCCGCCCGTCGCGAGCCCCGCCGCGTCGATCGTCGCGACGCCCGTCATCGAGCTCATCCACGCGATCTGCACGCCGGGGATGATCTCGCCGTTCGCGTCGAGCGCGATGGCGCGGAAGCGGTATGTGGTCCCCGGCGTCACCGAGCCGGCCGCCGTCACGATCTCGACCGTCGCGACCGCGCTCCCGTCGTTCGGCGTGACGCACTCGCCCCGCACGCAGACCTCGCCCGTCCCGCAGTCGAATGCGCCGCGGCACACCATCGGCACGCACCGATCGCCGACGCAGTCGAAGCCGGTCGGGCAGGTGCCCTTCTGACACGCCTCCGCCGGCTGGCAGTGGCGATCGTCGCAGTAGCGGTTCGCCGGGCAGTCGCGATCGCCGCGGCAGGTGTCCAGCTCGACGCACTCACCCGCGATGCACTCGAAGTTCGGCTGGCAGTCGTTCGGCATCGTCTCGTCGCACTGCTGGACGGCGACGCAGCGACCATGGCCGGCGTCCGCGCCCTCGCAGCGCTCGTTCGCGCCGGTGCAGTCCGCGTCCATCGTGCATTCCGCCGGCAAGCAGACCTGCATGTTCTGGGGGCCTTCGCAGATGAAGCCCTCCGGGCACGTGACGTCGCCGATGCAGGCCTGGATGCACTCGCCGGTCAGCGTGTCGCACGTCCAGAACATCGCGTTGCCGCACTGCTCGTCCATCGTGCACGGGTCGCGGCAGACCTCCATCACGCAGCGCTCATCGGCGTCGCAGTCCGACGAGTACACGCACGCCTCGGGCGCCGTGCAGCCGCCGCCCACGCAGATGTCGCCGGCGGTCATGCAGTCCGTGTCGACCGTACACGTCTCCGCGACCGGCTCGACGCACTGCCGCGCGTCGTCGCAGACCAACGGCGACGGACACACGCCCGCGTCGCACATCGGCGACGCCGCGCACTCGCCGTTCAGGCAGACGAGCGAGTCGCACTGGCCCACGCCGTCGCACGCGCGCGCGATGCACGCGTTCGGGCAGCCGCGCGTGAGGCCGCACCCGGTGACCATGGTGTCGCAGGCCATGCCGTCGCCGCAGTCGGAGTCCATCGCGCACGCGTCGCCGGTGCCCGCGACGCAGATCATCGCGTCGTTGCAGTACTGGTCGGCCGGGCAGTCGTCGCTGGTGGTGCAGCGACCGTCCTTCGTACCGTCGTCGGAGCCGTCGTCATCACCCGAGCAGGCGAGCGGTGTGAGCGAGAACGTGAGGGCGAGCAGGAGCCATCGGGAGCGGTTCACGCCGCGGAACATATCTCGGAAGCGAGCGGAGACAAGTCACCAAAAGGACCTAGTCACCTGCGTCAGTGATTCCTCACGCATCTCGCGGCCGCCTTTCGCACCTGCTGCCCGCGCCGCCTTCGGCTCTCGTCGGTTGCGTACGCCCGGTATGCGCCCTCCTCACGCGGGCACCAGGCACGAAACTCGACTCGCGATATCCGCAAGGAATCACTGACACAGGTGACTGGGGTTCATTGTGGGTGTTCGTCGTCCGCGCCCTCGATCCCGAGGATTCGTCGGGCGTTGCGCCGCAGCGCGGCCGTCCCCGTTCGATGCACCGCGGTCCCGCGAATCGCTTCGAACAGCTCCGCGTCCCGCTCGGGCGCCGTGAAGACCTCCGGATCCGGCGTCGCCATCGCGGGCCGCACGGCGAACCTCGGCTCGTGGGTCGGCCGCGCGAACTTGTTCCAGGGGCAGACCTCTTGGCAGACGTCGCAGCCCGCCAGCCACCCGTGCAGCGCCGGGGTCGAGGCGTCGAACGCGGCGCGCTGCTCCACGTTCCAGTACGTGATGCAGCGTCGGGCATCGAGGCGGTAGGGCCCGTCGAACGCGTCCGTGGGGCAGGCGTCGAGGCAGCGCGTACACGTCCCGCAGCGATCCGCGTGCGGCGCGTCGGGCTCGAGCTCCATCGTCGTGATGAGCGTGGCGAGGAACGTGTACGTCCCGAGCCGCGTCCCGATCGCCATCGTCGACTTGCCGATCCACGCGATGCCCGCCCGCTCGGCCCACGCCCGTTCCAGCATCGGGCTCGTGTCGACGGTCGGCATCACGAGCGCCTCCGGATCGATCGCGAGCAGCCGCTTCCGCAGCCGGCGAATCCGCTTGCGGACCACCGTGTGGTAGTCGTCCCCGACCGCGTAGCGCGAGACCTTCAACGGCCCGTCCGGCGTGTACTCGGGCGCGTAGTACGACATCGCGAGCGCCACGACGCTCTTCGCGCCGGGGACCATCCGCCGCGGGTCGGCGCGGTCCTCGGCGTGGGTCCGCATGTATTCGAGGTCGGCCGCGAAGCCGGCTTCGATCCACGCCTCGAGCCGCCCCTCGGGGTCGGCGTGGTCGGCGCGCGCGACGCCGACCGCATCGAACCCGAGCTCGAGCGCCGCGGCGCGGACCGCCTCGGTGCGGGTGCGAGCGACGAGGTCCACGCTCCTTCGGTACCACGCGGCGCGCGGACATCGGATGCCGATCATCGGATCCCGATCGGGGCTTCTCACAGGATCGTTGACTCCGTCCACGCGCCCGACTACGGCGCAACGAACGATGCGTACTGTGTATGGGGCGGCGCTCGCCGCTACGATGATCCTCTCCACCGTCGCCTGCAGCTCGCCCGGCCGCGTCGCGGCCTGGGAGAAGGACGGCATGGCCGGCGGCGCGAAGACGTCGACCTCCGCGGCCAGCAACGCCGCGCACGACGCCGCGCTGGCCCTGTTCGCCCAGCGCGACGACCAAGCAAAGCTCGAGGCCTCGATCCAGGCCTGGGAGAAGCTCGTCGAGACGAACCCGAACCACGCCGAGGCGCTCACCATGCTCTCGCGCGCGAACTACTTCCTCGCCGACGGCTTCCTCGCGCTCCAGGAGGGCCAGACCGACCGCGAGATGAAGACGTACGAGAAGGGCGCCGACTACGGCGAGCGCGCGCTGCTCGTGCTCGAGCCGGCGTTCGGCGAGGCGATGCGCGCCGAGAAGAAGTTCGAAGACGCGATCAAGGGCATCAGCAAGAAGGGGATGCCGGCCGCGTACTGGTACGCGGTGAACCTCGGGCGCTTCGCGTCGAAGCAGGGCCTCTCCGCGCGCCTGTATTACAAGGACAAGCTGCGCGCGACGATGGAGCGGATCCTCGAGCTCGATCCCAAGTTCTTCTACGGCGCGGCCGACCGCTACTTCGGCGCGTTCTTCGCGATCCTCCCGGGCATCGCCGGCAAGGACCTCGACGCTTCGGCGCGCCACTTCGCCGCGTCGCTCGAGACGGCGCCCGAGTACCTCGGGACGAAGGTCGTGAAGGCGCAGTTCCTCGCGGTCGAGCACGACGACGAGGACATGTACCGCGAGCTCTTGCAGGAGGTCCTCGCGGGCGAGGAGACCGAAAACGGTGACATCGCGCCGGAGAACCGCGCCGCGAAGCGCACCGCCAAGAAGATGCTCGACGAGGCCGACGATAAATTTTGATGCGTCCGCGCCGTCGAAACGGCAGGCCTACGAAAGGATGACGATATGAAGCGCACTCTGTTCCTGCTCCCGCTGCTCACCCTGGCGCTCCTCGCGCCGCCGGCGCTTGCGGCCGACGGCGAGATCGTCGTGAAGGCCGGCACCGTCGCCCCCGACGGCACGCCGTGGTCCGAGCTCCTCAAGCGCATGAAGCGGCGCTTCAAGAAGGACTCGGAGAAGCGCATCAAGCTGAAGGCCTACCTCGGTGGCCGCCTCGGCGGCGATGGCGACGATGGTCCCGGAGCTGTCGGTGCTCGAGGCGCCGTTCCTGTTCGAGAGCGACGCCGAGGCGGACTTCGTCCTCGATAAGGTGCGCCCGCACGTCGAGAAGCTCCTCGAGAAGCAGGGCTTCAAGTTCTACCAGTACAGTGAGAACGGTTGGCACGGGCTCGCGCTCAAGGAGACGTGCGTGAAGTCCATGGACGACCTCAAGGGCCGGAAGATTCGCAGCCAGGAGTCCAAGATCCACCTCGACACGTTCAAGGCGCTCGGCGCGAACCCGGTCGAGATGGCGGTGCCGGAGGTGCTGCCCGCGCTCAAGCAGGGCGTGGTCGACGGCTTCTC
>JAUHYN010000362.1 GCA_030426505.1 bacterium
CGTGTGGGGCGCGGCGGCGGACGACGTGTGGGCGGTCGGCGACGGCGGCCCGATCGTTCGCTTCAATGGATTCTCGTGGATGATCGTCCAGAGCGGCACCATCGAGAACCTCAACGGCATCTACGGGCTCGGGCCGAACGACATCTGGGCCGTCGGCGACAACGGCGTCACGGTCCACTGGGACGGGATGGCGTGGTCGGCGCAGAACAGCCCGACGACGGAGAACCTCAACGCGATCACGGTCGCGGACGGCGTGGACGTGTGGGCGGTCGGCGATCGCGCCGTGACGCTCAAGCTCGCGGGGATGACGTGGGAGACGGTCGACGTCACCGTGACCAACGAGGACCTCAACGGCGTCTTCCCGATCGCGCCGGACGACATCTGGGCGGTCGGCGACGGCGACACGTATATTCGGTGGAACGGCGCCGCGTGGCTCGCGTTCCCGGGCAACAGCAACTTCGATCTCCGCGACGTGTGGGGCAGCGCCGCCAACGACGTCTGGGCGGTCGGCGATCGCGGGCGCATCCGTCGCTTCGACGGGTCGCGCTGGAACCCGGTCATCTCGCGTACGGCGGACGACCTCTACACGATCACGCCGACCTCGCGCGGGCTCCTCGCAGCGGGCAACGGCGGCCTCGTCATGCGGCGGGTCGGGAGCGAGTGGCAGCCCGAGTCACGCCGCCGCCTGCACACGCTCCAGGGCGTGTGGGGCCCGTCGCCCGACGACGTGTGGGCCGTCGGCGACAACGGGACGATCCTCCACTGGGACGGCGCCGCGTGGGTCGACGTGGAAGGCATCCCCAACGCGCAGATCTACGCGGTCCACGGGAGTGGCCCGAACGATGTGTGGGCCGTCGGCGAGCTCGGCTTCGCGAGTCACTTCGACGGCACGGAGTGGTCGTCGGTCTCGAGTCAGGCGTCCGTGAACCTCAACGCGATCCACGTGCTGTCTTCGACGCACGCGTTCGCGGTCGGGAACGAAGGGACGATCGTCGAGTGGGACGGCACGCGGTGGTCGTCGGTCGACGTCCCGACCATGAACACGCTCTACGGCGTGTGGGGCGCGCACGGCGGTGACGTCTGGGTGTTCGGCGACTTCGGCGCCGTGTTCCATTACGACGGCGTGGCGTGGACCGCGCGGCCGGGCATCACGACCGAGTCGTTCCTCGGCGTGCGCGGGACGAGCTCGAGTGACATCTGGGCGTGGGGCGTGAACGGCGCGCTGATGCACTACAACGGCACCGACTGGATGCCGGTGGTGAGCAACACGTCCGAGACGTTGTTCGGGATGTCTGTGACTGGCGCGACCGACCTCTGGCTCGCCGGCGCGAACGGGACGATCCTCCGCTACAACGGGAGCCTCTGGATTCGTCAGAACAGCGGCACCGCCAACACGCTGTTCGGCGTGTACTCGCCCGAGCCCGGCGACACTTGGGTCGTCGGACAGAGCGCGACCATCCTCCGCCAGAACCCCTGACCGACCTCACCAGTCTTCGAGCCGCGGCGTCGCGTCCTTCGCGACGGCCGCGCGATCGATCTTGTTCGTCGCGTTCATCGCGAAGCCGGGGACGATCGCGACCTGCTTCGGGTGTTTGAAGCGCGCGAGGTGTGCGAGCTCGTCGCGGCTCGGTCGACGGCGCGCGACGATCGCGGCGACGATGCGAGTGCCCCATTTCGGATCATCGACGCCGAACACGACTGCGTCGACGACCCCCTCGATTGCGCGCAGTGCCTCCTCCACTTCGAACGGGTGAACGTTCTCGCCGCCCGTAACGAGCACGCCGTCGCGTCGCCCGAATACGTGCAGGTGACCTTCGTCGTCGAGGCGACCCGCATCCCGCGTGTGGAGCCAGCCGTCGACGATCGGGGAAACGTGCGGCGTCGTGTATTCGCGCATCAGCGTCGGACCACGCACGAGGATCTCTTCGTCCTCGATCCGCACCTCGGTCCCCGGCAGGGGGAGCCCCGCACCGACGCGCGCATCCGGCGCGGTCCCGTAGCGCTGAGTCGCGACCTGCGAGCACGCCTCGGTCAGTCCGTAGGTGGTGAGCACCGGCCAACGACGACGGGCCGCCTCCTCGAGGAGCTGCCCGGGCGCGGCCGCGCCCCCGACGAGCATCGCGCGCAGTCCGGTCGGCGGGGCGAAGTCGGCGTCGAACCACCGCGCGAGCTGAGTGGGGACGACCGAGACGATCGTCGCGCCGCGCGCCGCGATCGTGTCGAGTCCACCGAGCGCGATCGCCCTGCGTGCGAGGAGACAGCGCACGAGGATCGAGAAGCCCCCCACGTGGGCGAGCGGCAAATCGAGGTGCCAGCGGTCGTTTTGGAGCCATCCGAGGTTCTCGGCGCTCGCGCGCGCGGACGCGATGAACGCCGCGCGGGTGAGGGCGACACCCTTCGGAGCGCCCGAGGATCCCGATGTCGCGAACACGGCCAGAGTGCGATTGGGGTCGACCACGACGGGATCCACCGGAGCCTCCTCGGCGACGTCGTCGATCGGGATCGCGTCGTGATGCGATCGGAAACGCTCGCGCTCGTCATCGGTCCACCGCGGGTGGAGCAACACCAGCGGGACGCCGACCTCGATCGCCGCCCACGCGCGAACGATCGTCTCGACGTTCGGTGACCCGACGATCGACGCGTAGCGATCTTCCGGGACCGCGCGACGGATGCCCGCGGACAACGCGATGACCCGAGGGGCGATCGACGCAAAGTCGTAGACTCGATCCGCGACGAGCGCGACGCGCGCGGGGTGATCGTTGGCGGCGTCGCGAAACGATAGTGACGACACGGTGAAGGACAGCATACGCCGCGCGCTGTACTCCGTCTCGAATACGGTGCGTCGTCGGCGCAACGCGCGCATCGAATTCGATCTACTGAATTCGGAAGTTCGTTCACGCTCGATCGAACGCTGCTACGCTTCGTGCGCGCGAACGCACCGTGGAGCGTCGCGTCCGTCGATGCTGAGAACGTTGGAGCCGCCCTGCGCGTACGGAAAGTACGAGCTGTTGGAACGCATTGGATCCGGAGGTATGGCCGAGGTCTATCGCGCCTCGATGCCGGGCCACGCCGGCTTCGCGAAGACGATCGTCATCAAGCGACTCCGCCCCGATCGCGCGCGGGATCCGGCGATTCGTTCGCTGTTCATCGAAGAGGCGAAGCTCGCCGCGCAAGTCCACCACGAGAACGTCGTGCAGGTCTTCGAGCTCGGGAGCCTCGGCGACGACGAGCTGTTCATGGCGATGGAGTGGATCGACGGCATCACGCTGCTCGAGCTCCAGCGTCGCGTCCACGCGAAGGGCAAAGCCGTTCCGCCTTGGCTCGCGATCCACGTCGTCATGGAAGTCCTCGAGGCCCTGACGTACGCGCACGACCTCACCGATCGCTACGGCACGCGACGCAACGTCGTCCACTGCGACGTGTCTCCCGACAACATCTTCGTCGCGCGTTCGGGTGACGTGAAGCTCGGCGACTTCGGTGTCGCGTGCGACGACACACGCGCGGAGGGCACGCGCCCCGAGATCACGGGCAAGATCCCGTACGCCGCTCCCGAGGTCCTCAACGGTGACCGTCCCGCGCACCGCGCAGACGTGTTCTCGTGCGGCGTGGTGTTGTGGGAGGTGCTCACGGGGCACCGCCTCTTCTGGGCCGACACGGATCGCGAGGCGCTTTCGCGCGTGTGTATCGGCGACCGCCCCGCGCCGTCGAACTTCGCGAGCGGGATCCCGCCGATGCTCGACGCCCTCGTGATCCAAGCACTCGAGGCGCGCGCCGAGCGTCGGATCCCCAGCACGCGAAAGTTCCTGGAGGCGCTCGCCGAGATCTACGAGCGCGTCCGCCCGCGCACGCGCTACGTCGACGTCGCGGCCGCCGTTCGATACCTGATCGGGGACGAAGAAGAGTGGGCCGCCATCGCGCCTCGCGACGTGCGCCTGCCGTGTTACCGCCCCACCATCGAAGACGACGATCTCGATGTCGACCCGGACGACATCGTCGACATCGTCGACAGCGAAGACCTGGATACATTCGAAGACCCGTGTGAGGCGTCGGTCGCGACGCCCCCCGCGGAACCTTCGGAGTCCTCGGAGGCGGTCATGCCGCGCATCGACACCGACGACCTCGTCTACTCGTTCATTCGCCCGCGCTCCCGCGCCGTCTCGAACGGCCCCGCCGCGCCGGTCGAGATCCCGATCCCGGGGGGCGCGTCATCGTGCGAGACGAGTGACCTCTCGCGCGCCCCGGTGCGCGCGCCGATCCCCGCCGAGCCCGGGAACCGCGAGACGCGCGAGATGTTGATGCCGGTCGGTAACTACCCGCCGGGCACGCTGTCGATCGTCACGCCGACTCAATCGATCGGACCGGCGGACGCGGTGGTCGTCCTCTCCGCGCTGTCGGAGATCACGAGCGCGGGCTTCGGCGTGCGCGCGGAGATCACGGGCGACGGGCGTCGCTTCATGTCGTGGCACCGCTACCTCGAGCTCCTCGGCGAGCCGATCGTGTTGCCGTCCGGGAAGCTGCCGCGAAACCTCTTCACGGGCGCGCTCGAACGACACAGCCTCACTTCGTTGTTCGGCCAACTCGCGCGCACGCACGCGACGGGGCGGCTGGTCGTCGTCCGGAACGCGACCGGCGGCGTCACGCGCTTCGAAGTCCATGTCCGCGACGGCGCCCTCACCGCGGTCCGTTCGAGCTTCCGGCCGTTCGACGGATTCGAGATGCTCATCAGTCGGCCCGAGCTGAGGCCGTCCACCCTGGGCGTCGAGCTCCAGGAGGTCGCGACGACCGCGGTCCCGCTCGAGCAGATCGCGTCGTACGATGTGCGGCACGCTGTCGAGCGCAGCCGCGGCCGCGCGACCCAGCAGCTCCTCGGCGAACTCTTCACGCGCTCGTCCGGCCAGTTCGGCTTCGAGCCGAACGCCGACGTCGCGGAAGGCACGGGCCGCCCGCTCCTCCGCCTCCTGGTCGGCCTCGTCTCGCGCACCCAGTCGCCCGACATGCTCCGCGCGTCGGTCCAGGATCTGTGGCACGTGCCGCTCGTGCGGACCGCGCAGTTCCACGGGGAGGCGCGAGACCTCGGCCTCGGCTCCGGCTTCGCGAGCCCGGTCGGTCCGTTCGGGCAGGGGCGCACGCTGGTCGAGGCCCTCACGCTCTCCGCGGAGCGCTCCGATCCCAACGTCGCGCTCGCTATCGCGTATCTGTTGATCGAGCTCGGACTGTTGAGGCCCGCGCAGGAGTCCGAGGGCCTCACGCGCTCGCCCTGGTAGGCTCCGCGGGTGCTCCCGTTCCAAGTCCTCGCGCGCGACGCGACTTCACGTGCGCGGCGCTCGCGCGTCGAGACGCGTCACGGCGCGATCGAGACGCCGGCCTTCATGACCGTCGGCACGCGCGCGACCGTCACCGGGCTCGACCCGAGCGACCTCGAGCGCGTCGGGACGCAGGTCGTCCTCGGCAACACCTATCACCTGATGTTGCGGCCGGGGCCGGAGGCGTTCGAGCGCGTCGGCGGGTTGCACGCGTTCATGGGTTGGAGCGGACCCATCCTCACGGACTCGGGAGGCTTCCAGATCTTCTCGCTCGCGTCCGACCGCACAATCTCGGAGCGCGGCGCGCGTTTCAAGAGCTACACCGATGGGCGGATGCACATGCTCACGCCCGAGCGATCGATCCAGATCCAATCGGCGCTCGGCTCGGACATCATGATGGTGCTCGACGTCTGCCTCGACTCGCGGAGCGACGAGGCGACGATGCGTGACGCGATGGAGCGGACGCACCGCTGGGCGCTGCGATCACTCGCCGCGCGCGAGGACGACGGTCAGGCGCTCTTCGCGATCGTGCAGGGCGGCGTCGTCCCCGAGCTGAGGCGCGCGTCGGCCGGCTTCCTCGTCGAGCACACCTTCGACGGCTTCGCGATCGGGGGCCTCGCGGTCGGCGAGGAGCGCGCGCGCCGTGAAGACGTCACGCACTTCGCCGCGGAGCTCCTCCCCGCCGAGCGCCCGCGCTACCTGATGGGCGTGGGGACGCCGGTCGATCTGCTCGTCGCGGTCGGCGCGGGGATCGACATGTTCGACTGCATGCTCCCCACGCACCTCGCGTGGCAGGGCACCGCGTTCACTTCGACGGGGCGCGTCCGCGTGAAACGCGCCGCGCTCGCCGACGCCGACGTCCCGCTCGACGCGGACTGCCCGTGCGTCGCCTGCACGCGATTCACGCGCGCCTACCTGCACCACCTGTTCGCGTGCAAGGAGCCGCTGGGGTACCGCCTCCTGTCCCTGCACAACCTCACGCACTACAACCAGCTCATGGCGCGGGCCCGGGAGGCCATCGAGGCCGGTCGGTACGCGGCGTTCGCGGCGGAGTGGATCGACCGGATCGACCGGCACGAACACAGCGACAAGAGGATCGGCGCGGCGTGATCGGGTACGCTCGGGGGGTGCTGCCCCGGGTCGCCGCGTTCGCCGCCTTCGCGCTGTGCGTGCATTGCACGTCCGAGCCCTGTCGCGATGAACCTCCGAGTGTCTCGATCGCGATCGGTGGCGACCTCGACGGCGCGGCTTCGGTCGAGATTCTCGTCGAGTACGACGACGTCTCGCGCACGCTCCCGATCAACGTCGAGGGCACCTCGCTCGAACCGCAGCGCATCGGCCTGATCCCCGCGCCGTCCGTCGGCGCCGAAGTCCGGATCGTCGCGAGCGGTTACTCGCGCGTCGACGCGCGCGGCGCTCGTGTGTCCTCGGGCACCGCGAACGTCGACATCACGCTCGACGGGTGCAACGAGGCGCGCGTGGATCTCGAGCCGCTCGGCGTCGCGCCACGCGACGGCGGGGTCGCGCCGCGTGACGGTGGCGAGCCGATGGTCGAGCGCGACGCGGGTGACGCGGACCCGGACGCCGGCGTCCCGCGTGACGCCGGAGAGGATCCGCGCGACGGCGGCGAGCCCGTGACGGAGTGCTTCGAACAGATCACGCGGGACAGCGTCATGCTCTACACGTTCGAAGACCTCCCGATGCTCGACGACACGACCGGCGTGAGCACCGCGCGGTGGGTCGTCGACGAAGCGGGCAACGGACCGCAGGGCCACGAAGGCCCGAAGGGGTGCGGCGTCGCGCTGGACCTCGACGGATCCGGCGCGATGCAGATCGGGACGAACGACGGCGTGACCCCGGCGTCGATGGACTTCTGGATCCACCTGCACGACGTCCCCAGCGAGGCCCAGGGGATCGTGTCGCGCGACGCGAGCGGCCAGGCCGAGCCGGGACACTTCACGCTCTTCCGAAACTGCGACGACTACCTGGTGCTGCGCGTCCAGGACCTCACGACGAGCGTCTACCTCTGTTCGGAGGCGCCGCTCGCCCTCGACGACTGGACCCACGTGGCGTTCTCGGTGAGCCCCGAGGCCGCGCTGTTCGTGGACGGCGTGCAGCAAACGCAGGGCCCGGATGAGGTCGGGCTGTTCGGGGCGGACTGTTCTCAGGTCGTCCAGTGCGGTGGGACGCTCGAGATGGAGCCCCCCGCCAACGGCCTCCCGCTGGTGGTGGGGGCGTCGGCGCATCAGGTGGCGTCGGGCTCGGACGTCGGCCTGAGCAACCCGTTCTTCGGGGCGATCGACAACGTCCACGCGCGGAGTCGCTGAGACCGGGGGCCCCGGGGCGCGCTCTCTCGGCTTGGCAGGTCGGGACGTTCGTGCTGAAAGGGGGCCGATGGGCCGTACTTTCGAGAATCGCAAGCA
>JAUHYN010001445.1 GCA_030426505.1 bacterium
GGGCGGCGGCGGAGGTGGCGGCGCGCGTCGCTCGGGCGGCGGCGCGCGCGGCGGCGGCGCGACTTCGACCTCGACCGGGCTCGGCGCGGCGGTCGGCGTCGGCTTCGCGGCGGCGACCTCGACCTGCGGTGCGCGCGTGGGCGTCGATCCGATCTCCACCGGCGGCGCGGTGAGGTGACCGTACGCGACGTACCCCACGATACACAGCAAGAGCAGCGTGAACCCGACGCCGATCTTCTGGACCGGGCTCGTCCGCGTCGCGCTGGTCATCGCGGAGCGCGAGACCAACGCGTCGTGGCTGTCGGCGTACGTCTGCGACGGGTACGCCGCCGAAGCGCTCGTCGCCGCCGGATCGAACACCGGCACTCCGGTCGGCTCCGCGAGCGGCATCGGCGTCGCGTCGGACGAGATCTCCTGCGGCGACGCGACGTAGCCGGTGCGGGTCGGCATCCCGAGGTCCTGCGGCGACATCGACGTCGCGTCGACGAAGCCGGTCCGGGTGCGTTCGCTCGTGCCGCCGGGCGAGAGCGGGGAGGGGATGACGAGCTCGCCGTCCTCGCCCGTCGTCGCGACGCGCGTCGCCTCGGGGGGCGGCCCCATGTTCGCGCGCTGGCCGAGCGCGATGATCTCCTGCGACTTCGCCTTCCCCTGCGGGAACAGCTCCTGGATGAACATCCCGAGCTGCTCCGCGGGCGTGTGCGTGAGGTGCCCGACCGCGGATCGCAGCGCGCCCGCGAAGGCCTTCGCGGTCGGGTAGCGATCGTCCGGGTTCTTCTCCAGCGCCTTGAAGAGCACGGCCTCCAGAGCGGGCGGGACGGCCGGGTTCAGCTTCGTGACCGGCGGCGCCTTCTCGCGCGCGACGGTCATGAGGATCTTCGCGCGGCCCTTGGCCTGGACGAGGCGGCGCCCCGACAGCATCTCGAACAGCACGGCGCCCAGCGTGTAGATGTCGCTGCGCCGATCGACCGCGACCGCGCGCGCCTGCTCGGGGGACATGTAATAGGGCGTCCCCATCAGGCTGCCGACGGCGGTCTTGTACTCGTCGACCTCGCCCTTCGCGATGCCGAAGTCGATGAGCTTCGTCTCGCCGTCGTAGCTGAGCATGACGTTGCGCGGCGAGAGGTCGCGATGCACGAGCTTGAGCGGCTTGCCGTCCGGGCTGTTCAGTTCGTGCGCGTAGTGCAGGCCGTCGAGGGCGGCGAGGATGATCGGGACGGTCACCTCGAACGGGAGTACGCCGCCCTGCTTGCGCGCGGCGCGGACCATCGCCTCCACGGTCTCGCCGGCGATGAACTCCATCGCGATGCAGAACTTCGACCCCTCGATGCCGGCGTCGGTGATGCTCGCGATGTTGGGGTGCGTGAGGAGCGAGGCGATGTGCGCTTCGCGCGTGAAGCGGACGACGGCTTCGTTCTGCTCCTCGAGCTGCAGGTGGAGCTGCTTGAGGACACACACCTCGTGGGCGTTGTCCTTGAGCGCGATGAAGACCTTCGCCATGCCCCCTTCGCCCAGGGGCTGGAGCAACTGGTAACGCCCGAGCCGCGACGTGGGCTCGGGGGTGGGCGTGGGGCCGGCCATCGGCGTCGTCAGGATTGTAAAGGAAAGCGGCCGCGCCGTC
>JAUHYN010000363.1 GCA_030426505.1 bacterium
GATCTCGCCGGTGCCGGTTCCGAGGGCTTCGTTGCCGCCGATCTCCACGCGCCGCACGACGGACGCCTTCGGAGCGACGTCGCCGAACTCGATCCGCGTGGACGCGATTCGGATCGCGCTCCCGCTCGGGCTGACGAGCGAGAGCCGACCGGTGACGCCGTAGCCGGTGCCGCCGCCTTCGTTCTCGACGCGCACCACGAGCTCCGCGTTTTCTCCGGCGTCGAGGACACCGTCACCGTTGCCGCGCGGATCCTCGAGGCCCGCGAACACGGTGAGGCGCGGGGGCTTCTGCTGGCGCTTGGCGCGCTCGACGACCAGCTTCGCGTGGGCGTTCAGGCCCGAGTTCATGTCGATCGCGACGGTCTCACCGTTGGGGAGCCGCGCCGACGCGAAGCGCTGCGCGCCGATGCTCTTCTGCCAGACGCGCGCGGACAGCTCGACCTCCGCGCGACCGTCGGCGCCGGTGGTCAGGACGTGGCGACTCCCGTCCGCGTCGATCGTGAGCGCGACCTCGGCGCCTGGTGCGGGCTCGAACGGGGTGCAGGCCTCTTTGGTCTCGTCGGGCGCGTCGTCGACCTCGGTCTCGGGTGCGGTCGAGGACTCGGAGCCGGTCGGGAAGAACGACGCGAAGATCATGAAGATCGATCCGCCGAGGAGCGCCGCGAGGAGCGGATCGTCGGCGGGGAAGGGCTGCTCGTCCTCGGGGAGGCTGTCGTCGCCGAACAGCGGCGGCACGAGGACGTAGGTCAGCCCGGCGCCCGCGCCCGCCATGAGCACTGCCCACATCCACCAGTCCGGCCAGTCGATCGTGGTCGTGACGTTGTACGTCTTCTCCACGCGCGAGGTCATGCGGCACGCGCGCGAGCGCGCGAGCTTCATCGCGAGCGCCCGCGGGCGCGCCCCTTCGACCGACTCGAAACGATACGTGTAGCGGTCGAGCGGCTCCTGGCGCACGTCGATGCGACGGCTCTGCGTGGGCCCGCTCCGGTTGCTCGAGACGCACGCGGTCGAGACCGTGAGCGCGAGGAGACTCGCGAGCGCGCTGCGCGACGAAGACCGCATCCTCGTCGTCGTTTATCGGCCACCGGAAGGCGCGTCAAAGTCGGGTATCGACCCGAGTCACCTGACGGGTGTGTTCTGGGCGTTTCAGTCGCCGCCGAGCGGGCGAATCACCGCACCGGGCGGTACGCCGAGCGCGCCCGAGAGGAGGTGATCGATCGACGCCTGGCTCACGCCGCCTGGGAACTGAACGTCGAGACCGAGCCGTTTCGAGAGCTGCTGTTGGTAGTCCTGCATCACCTTCGCGTCGCGCTGGAACTGTTCGATCTCGTTGAAGCTCAGGTTGCGCGGTGTGCGGTCCGGCGCTTGGCGCGTGTTGGGATCGACGCGCGCCTCCTGGAGACCGCGCGAGAGCTCCGAGCGGATCTGTCCCGGCGCTTGCTGGTAGACCTGGTTGCGAGCGATTCGTTTGAATAGACCGCGCTCGCCGTTCATCGCGCGCTCGACGAGGTTCGCTTTGCGCGACTGCCCCTGCGACCGGAGCTGTTGCGCGGCGCGGCGGCCGAGCCCGCTCGAGTCCTGGAGCAGGCCGTTCGTCACCGCGTCCACGTCACCGAAGTTGAACGTGCGGTCCTGCCCGCCGAGCTTGTTCGGCTCGAGCATCGTGCGCATGCGTTCGGCGGCCTCGCGCTGCTGCGGGGAGAGGTCGGGCTTGGCGGCCTTCACGAGGCCCTGCGCCTTGTCCTGGATGCCCTTCAGGAACGCGCCGAAGCCGCTGGCCGGCTCCTGAGGCTTCGCGGTCGGCGTCTTGTTCGTCGGCGCGTCCCGTTGTGCGGGCGCGGTGGGACGGTTCGTCGGCGTGGACGCGCTCTTCGGCGCGGTCGTGTTCTTCGGAGCGGTCGCGCTCTTCGGCGCGGTCGCCGCGGGCTGGGTGCTCGCCTTCGGTGCTGCGTTCGCGGACGGCGCCTTCGTCGCGGGCTGCGCGGCGCGCGGCGGGCAGCGTGTCCTCGGTGCTTGGCGTCGGGTCCGGCGAAGCGCCGGACGAGCGCGTCCTTGTCGCTGAGTTCGAAATCCCATCGTGGCGGTTCCTCCGTGGGGAGGCACTCGCAAGGGACGGACCAGGACGGCGCGATGGAGGGCGGCGGCGCGCCCTGCACACGGGACCTGTGCAGGGCGCCCGCCGGGGCCGATCATTGGGACGGATCAGGGGCAGTCGTAGCGGATCTCGACGGTCGACGACGGGTCCGGCACGCCGAACTCTTCGAACACGATCGCATTGAGCGCGCCGTCGTAGCTCCAGCCCGTCGCGGGGCCCGGGCTGACCGGGACGCCGTCGACGAGGACTTCGAGCGTCGCCGTGCTCGTCGGTACCTGCGACAGGTCGAACAGGAACTCGTAGCCGTAGCTCATCTCGCCGAGGTCGGTCAGGGCGGTCGCGTACGACGCCGCGCAGACCGACGTGAAGACGCCGTCCGTGAGGCTGGCGGCGTGGATGTAGCGCGGCGACGCCGTGGCCGATCCGTTCGGGCCCGTGCAGCCGCCCGGCGTGTCGCCCGAGATCGCGTTGATCTGCAGGCGACGGTCACCGTACGGCCCCTTGAACGCGAGGGCGTAGTTTACGTAGTGCTCGACGGTCTCGATGCTCTGCTCCGGTTCGTCGGAGACGAGGATGACCGTCAGCGAGCTGTCCTGGCGGTGGAGCGACGCCGCCATCGGGTGCATCAGGTTCATCTTCATCGCGGTGAGCCCGGACTCGTCCTGCGCGGACCCGGGGCTCATCGTGCCGAGCACCACGTTGTTCGCGAACTCGGTCGCGAGGTTCGGGGTCGTCGAAGTCAGCACCGGGACGGCGCCCTGCAAGGCACCTTGCGTCCCGCCCGCGCCGGTCTCCATGGTCGTCGTCCCGATCTGGAAGTCGGCGTTGTTCTGAACGAGCGTGTCGAGCAGCGTCGGGAACTGGCTGGCGAGGCCGGTCTGCTCCTCGCTCATCGAGCACGAGGTGTCGATGACGAGGAGAATGTCGACCAGGGGCTGCGGGCGCTGCACCGCGACGTCACTGCAGTACGGCATGCCGGCGTCCGGCGTGGACGCGCCGCCGTCGCGGGTGCCGGCGTCGGTGACGACGGAGCCGCCGTCGCGGGTGCCGGCGTCGACGGCCGGTCCGGCGTCGATGGGCGTGCCGCCGTCGCGCGGGGGTGGGTTGCTGCACATCGGGAGCGCGGCCTCCACGCAGAGGCCGGCTTGGTTGCAGGCCTTGCTCGACGGCGGCGGCTCGACGCACGTGGGGTCGAGCGGATCGCACACGACGCAGCTGTCGCCGCACGTGAGCCCGCCGCACGGCGTGTAGACGGTGAGGACGGCGTAGCTCGAGAAGTGTTCGAGCTCGGCGGTGATCTCTCCGGTCGACGGATCCCACTGCGAGCTCGGGAGGCGGTAGGCGTGTTCGCCGTCGATCTGCGCGACCATCAGCTCGACCTCGGAGACGAGGCCGGTCACGCGAATCATGACCTTGCGATCGAACTGGATCCCGTCGGGGCCGAACTCATAGATCGGTGTCTTCGCGCGCGGGAACGTGAGGTCGCGGTGGGTGGTGATGGTGATGTCGGTCTCGGCGTCGAGCGCGCCGGTCGGGAACCGCAGCTCGAGGCGCTCGTCGGCGGAGCGGGCGATGCCGCCGGTGTCGTTCAGCGTGGTCATCGTGCTCTCTTCGAGGACGGTGTCCTGAACACAGCTTGCACTCAGCGCTCCGATCGCGAGCGCGACCGTGAAGCATCGTTTCGAATTCATCCTGATTCTCCCCTTCGTACTGGTCCTGGCGCGTGCGTGCTGGTGAGTTGCCGGTCCTCGTCGGACCGGGTCATCGATCGTCGATCTTTTTTCGGAGGGCCTCGGCGCCCTCCAGCGTCGCGCGGCTCCCGCCGTGCCGACGAATGGCGTCGAGGAGCACGAGCGCCGCGACCGGGTTCGTGCTGTGGACGGCGCGCGCGATGTCGAGGCGCGCGCGCGCCATCGCGGCGCCGCCCAGGCTCGAGTAGGTGAGGGCGCGCGTCGCGGCTGCCGCGGCGCCGTCGCGCTGTTGGATCAACCCGAGCTGGAGCGCGGCGCGCTCGGGCGCGAGCGAGTGCGCGTCGAGGCGTTCGGCGCGGTCGAGCGCCGAGAGCGCGTCGTCGAGATCACCGAGCCCCTCGAGGAGCTCGGCGCGCCGGAGCAGCGCCTCCTCGTGCAGCTCGCGGCCTTCCGGGAGCTCTGCGACGCGCGCGTAGAGCCGCGCCGCGACCGCCGCGTCCTTCGCGCGGCGCCGCGCGTCGGCGACGACCATCAACGCCCCGGCCTCGACCTTCGGCGCCGGGCGGAGCTCGAGCACCTCCGCGGCCATCCGCTCTGCCTTCGCGGCGTCCCGCCGCACGAGCGAGCGCGCCGCTTCGACCTGCTTCTGTTGGCTACGCGTCTCGGCGTCGGTGGGCGGCGCGCGCGGCGTGGTACGGGCGGCACTGGAGCCGGGCACGGCGGGATCGCTCGTCGCGTCGGGCGCGCTTCGACGGTCGTCGCGCGCGGTGAGGTCGTTGCGGGCGTTGTCGTCGCGGCCGTTTGCCATGGCGTCGCTCGCATCGTGCGCGTTCGCATCGGCGTCGCTCCCATCGCGCGTGTTCGTGTTGCGACCAACGCTCGTCTCGGCGCCGCCCGCGCCGCGCGCGTTCGCGTCGCGGCCAACGCTCGTCTCCGCGCGGCGCTCGCCGCCGGGCGTCGGATCGATCGCTCCGCTCGGGCGGTCGATCGCGGTCGCCTCGCGTCGTGCGGTCGCGCTCCGGGCCGCGGCCTCGATCGCCCCCACTTCGCCCTCACGGCGCGCCGTCGTCGCGTCGCTCCGCGCGGGCGTCGGCGAGAGCCCATCCACCTCCGCGATCGCCGCGTCGTCGCTCGTACGCTCCGCCGCCGGCTCGCCCGCCGCGATCGCCGCGTCGTCGACCGCACGCGTCGCCGCCGGCTCACCCGACTGGACGCGCTGCCCCGCCTCCACGAACGCGGTCCGCCCCGCGACGATCCACGTCGCGCGGCCCGCGATCACTTCGAGGGTCGTGACGCCGTCCACGACCAGCACGGTCGCTTCGCCCATCGTGAGCTCGATGCGCGCGTGCGGCGTGTCGAGGCGTACCGGCTCGGTCGGCGGCGGCACCTCGGGCATCACGAGTTTCGCGCTCCCCGTCTGAAGCCGCGGGCGCGTCGCCGAGACGACCTTCGCATCGGCGGCGAACTCGATCGCGGGGTGGGTCGGCTGCACGTCGGCGACGCGCACGTGCTCACCCGGGGCCTGGCCCTCGGGCGCGAGCAGTACCGCGCCCGCCGCGAGCGCCGCCGCCGCGACGCCGCCGCCGATCGCCCACCGAAACCACGCCGCCGGGCGTGACGCCCGGGCGGCCTCGATGTTCTGGAGCATCTTCGCGCGCCGAACCGCGTCCACGCCGGTGGGCAGCGCCTTCAACGCTTCGGTCCCGCGCTCGAGGTGGGTGCGCGCCTGATCTTCGCGTCGGTTCACGTCGTCGCCCCCGATCGTTCGAGACTCGCCATCACTTCACGCCTCGCTCGCCGCAGGCGCGTCCGGACGGTGTCCTCGGAGACGCCGAGCACCTCGGCGACCTCCGGCGCGGTCATGCCCTCCACTTCGAAGAGGACGAACACCAGGCGCTTCTTCGGCGCGACCCGCAGCAGCGCACCCCACACGAGACGCAGCGACTCGCGCGCAGCGACCGTCTCGTCCACGCTCGTCGACGCGGGGACGTCGAGCTGCGACGCCTCGAAGCGCTCGATCATCTGCTTGTAGCGACGCCGCCCGCGGAGGTTGTGCAGCACGACGCGGCTCGCGATCCCGTACAGCCAGGTCGTGATCTTGCTGTCGCCCCGGAACTTCGGGAGCGCTCGATCCGCCGCGATGAACACTTGCTGCACCAAGTCGTCGATGTCCGCCGCGCTCGTCTGCGGACCCATCAGCCGGGCGACGATCCGCGCGACGTCCTCGACGTGCGCGCGGAAGAGCGCGTCGATCGTCCAGGTCCGACTCTGGCCGACCGCCTCGTCGAGCTCGAGCGCTGACTGCCACCCCATGGCCTCCACGTGGTCTCCCACGAGCGTCCATGGGTTGCCGACCCCTCCCGGATCGGGTCGAAAAAGTGTCCGCGGATCGCGGGGCCCGAAATTCTCGAGTGGTCCCGGTGCGTTGTCGGCCTCAGAACCGCACGCCGACCTCGCCCGCGAGGTACGGCGCGACGATCCCGCGGGACAGCTCCGTCCCCTCGAAGCCGGTCGGGAGTCGCACCCTCAGCGTCGAGGCCTGCACCCACAGGCCGCCCGCGAGGCCGGCGTCGAGCGGGCCCGCGCGCACGCCGATCCAGCCGGCCGCGCGCCCCGCGAGCTGCGCCTGCGAAGTCACCTCAGGCGGCCCGCGCCCACCGGGGAAGATCGCCGTCGCCTCGACGCGGTCGTGCGCGATCCCGAGCGCGCCCGTCACGCCGAGATCGATCCGCCCGAACGTCGCGATCTCCCAGCGCACCTCACCCGTCGCGGAGAGCGTGCGCGCGTTCGCTCCGAGATCTTCCGCCGTGATCGTGCAGCAGAACCGGCGCCACGCGATCCGCGCGCCGATCCACAGCGGTCCGATCCTCCGCGCGGCCCCGACGGACGCCCCCGTCTGAGGAGTGAACGGGCTCGCCCAGGAGAGCCCCTCCACGGCCGCCGCGATCCGCCACGCCGGAGGCTCCGGCGGCGGCGCTGGCGGCGGTCGCCAGCGCTCGATCGCGTCGACCAGGAGCAACGCCACGACGCGCGTCGCCGCGTCCGGATCGGTCGCGTCGACCTCGCGGGACTCCAGCGTCGCCTCGCCCTCGAGGATCCGGACGGAGAGCCGCTCCGCCTCGCGCCGAATCACGAGCGACAGGTCACCGTCGGCGTCCGTCCACTCGACCGCGCCGAGCTCGCGCTCGACACGCGCCCGGACCTCGCTCGCGAGCTCCGCCGGTCCATCGATCGCGATCGACGGCGCGCCCGCGACGACGAGGAGGGACACGAGCGTGAGTCCCATCGAGCCCGCACATAGCACTGTCGCGGCCGGGTATTCTACGAAAAGGCAAAAGCCCCGGCGACCGAAGTCGCCGAGGCCTTCACGCATCACCTGGCCCCGAGGGGCCCCGATCTACAGAATCAACCGCAGCCGGTCGACGCGCCGCACTGCGGGCAGGCGTAGCACTTGCCCGCGCGCACCGTGATCGAGCCGCACTCGCTGCACGGCGGGGCGTCGGACTGCGTCGCGAACACCTCGCGCTCCTTCTCGCGCATCGGGAGCGACATCTGCGAGGCGTCGATCGCCTTCGCGACCGCCTTCTCCTGCGCCGCCGAAAGCGTGGAGTCGACGAGCGCGCCGTCCTCCTTCACGAACTTCAGGCCGAGCCAGCGGAAGATGTAGTCCACGATCGACTTCGCGATCGGGATCTCCGGGTTGCCCGTGAAGCCCGACGGCTCGAACCGCATGTGCGAGAAGCGGTTCACGAGCACGCGCGGCGGCACGCCGTACTGGAGCGCGAGGCTGATCGAGGTCGCGATGGTGTCCATCAGACCGGAGATCGTCGAGCCCTCCTTCGACATCGTGATGAAGAGCTCGCCCGGCGCGCCGTCGTCGTACAGACCGACGGTGATGTAGCCCTCGTGGCC
>JAUHYN010000364.1 GCA_030426505.1 bacterium
CCGAAGGGACCCGGCGCGACATCGACCGCGTCCTCGCGCTGTGGAAGGGCGCGCGCGATCGGTTCGGCGGCGGGGGGCCGTTCCTCTTCGGCGACTTCTGCGCCGCGGACGCGTTCTACGCGCCGGTCGTCTGGCGCTTCATCGGCCACGGCGTCGCGCTCGAGCCGTGGGCGCAGGCCTACGTCGACGCCGTCCGCGCCACGCCCGCAATGCAGTCCTGGGAGGCCGCTGCGCGCGCCGAGCGCGACTTCGTCGCGATGGACGAGCCGTACCGCGAGGGCTTCGACGGCCCGGCGCACCCCATGGCACCGAGGCTCTATCGCGTGATCGTCCCCGTCACCGATCTCGAGGTCGCCGTGCGCTTCTACCGCCACGTGCTCGAGGTCCCGGGCCGCGCGGTGTCCGGTGGGCGCCACTACTTCGACTGCGGCGGGACGATCCTCGCCTGCCTCGACCCCGGCCGCGACGGAGACCCCGAACCGCTGCGTCCGCTCCCCGACAACGTCTACTTGTCCGCGTACGATCTCGAGCGCGTCCGCGCGCGCGTCGCGTCGAGCGAGGGGAAGCTCGCCGAGGGGGAGGTCCACGGCGATCCCGCGGGCGCCATCGCGAAGAGGCCCTGGGGCGAGCGTTCGTTCTACGCGTTCGATCCGTTCGGCAATCCGCTCTGCTTCGTGGAGGCGGGCACCGAATTCACGGGGCGCTGATCCCGTCAGCTCCGCGGGCCGCCCGGCTCCTCCGCCTCGGTCGCCGGCTTCGGATCCGGCTTCGGGCGCGGCGCCGTCTTCGGTCGCATGCGCTCGCTGCCGACGCACTCGGAGAAGTAGAGATCGTTGTACGCGTTCACCGCGTCGATCGAACGCGACACCGCGATGGGTTTGGGGAGGTCGTCGAAGTACCCGATGACGAGGCCGATCGCGCCGACGATCCCGGCGCCCACCCGCAGGCTGGTGTCGTCCTGCGTGAACCCCACGACCGCCATCCCGACCGCCGCCAACACCGCGACGTAGCTCGTGTAGTGGATCGCGGTGGAGAGCATCAGCATGTTGTCCGCGCCGTCGGCGAACTCGACGGCGCGCGGCACACACGACACGAGCCCCCGGAGCTCGTCGACGTCTTCGCGGATCGGGATGACGCGCCCGCCCTGGACGACGATCGGTCCGACCGCGTGCTGCTCCACGACGAGCTCGTCCGGCGGGATACCGCGCCGCTGGTAGGGCTGCTGCGGCGTCGCGCACGCGGTCGCGACGAGCGCAGAGGCGAGGAGTGCGGTGCGCTTCATCCCTTCCACCGCCGCACGCACTCCACGACGTCGTTGTAGCGATTCACGACGTTGAGCAACGACACCGCCGGGTCGCTCGAGTCCTCGCCGGAGATCACGATGAACGTCTCGCCGGGCTTCGACGCCGTCCCCTGCACCGCGTGGACGCGATAGACGCCGGCGGAGAAGTGCGAGACGAAGTCGCCGAACGAGCGCACCTCGGTGGGGGGCTCCGTCAGCTCGGCGCCGTTCTTCGCGAGCTTCACGGTGTACGCGTCGCACGCGAACGGCGGGTCCAAGGAGATCGCGCGGACCTGCGGTTCGATCAAGGAGACGAAGGCGCCGCCGCCCTCACGGATCGCGGCCGCGTGGTTCTTTCGAACCGACGGCGCGTAGGAGGTCGTCGCGCACCCGAGCGCGGCGAAGAGCGAGAGCGTCGCCAGGCGCCGCACCGCCCGAGCATAGCAGGCGCGCGCGCCGCTGAGCTGCGGCCGTGATCACGTGGGTCGGCCCTCCAGGAGGGACACCGCGCCGAGTCGTCGGAGACCGGGGCGACGCCCGAGGGCGAGGTCGAGGGCCTCCGGCAGGCGCGGCGCGAGGACCAGGGCGCGAACGGACTCGATCTCGAGCCAAGGCGAGACCTCCCGCGCGAAGGCGCGGGGGTCCCACAGGTGCAGGTCGATCGGCTGGCCCCCGACGGCGCCCCGCACGTGGGCGGCGCGGCCGAGCAGCGACCGCGCGAGGCCGCGCGGGTGGCGGAGGACGTACGGGACGAACGCGCCGCGACTGAGCCCCAGCCACACGCGCCCCCCGCGCGACACCGCGCCCGCGAGGTTCGCGACGAGCGGCTTCGGATCCGCGACGTAGTTCAGCGGACCGGAGATCGTGAGGACCGCGTCGTATTGCGCGTTCGGGAGCGGCGCCCGGATGTCGTGGTGGAGCGTGCGGAGCTCGAGGCCCGCGTCGGCGGCGCGCTGCTCGATGCGCGCGAGCATCTTCGGTTCGACGTCGAGCGCGGTGACGTCGTACCCGGCGGCGGCGAGGGCCAGCGCGTAGTCGCCGGTGCCCGCGCCGACGTCGAGGATCGTCGCGCCGCGCGGGAGTCGGTCCTGGATGGATCGCAAGACGGCGCGGCGCACGCGCGTCCCGAGGACGTCGTCTCCGTACGCGTAGCGGTCGGCGACGCGATCGAACGCAGAGCCCATCACCCGCGCGGAGCATACCCCGCGGCGCGCGGCTTGGCCGCGGCCCGCGCCTCCGCTCTAATCGGCGCGTGATGAGTTCGCCGTCGCGACGTGTCCCTCGGCTCGCGGAGCCCCTCGTCGAGCGTGAGGCGCGCGCCGACGGCGGCTTCGTCCTGCGCTCCCCGACTCCGCTCGCGGAGCGCGCGCCGAACGTCGGGACTTGGATCGCGCGGTGGGCCTGCGAGCGCCCGGAGCAGGTCGCGTTCGCGGAGCGGCGCGGCGACGGGTGGCGCGAGGTCTCGTGGTCGACGCTCTACGCGCAGGCGCGTGCGATCGGTCAGGCGCTCGCCGAGCGCGATCTTTCGCTCGACCGGCCGGTGATGATCCTCTCGGGCAACAGCGTCGACCACGCGCTCGTCGCCTTGGGCGCCATGCTCGTGGGCGTCCCCGTCGTCCCGGTGTCGGTGGCGTACTCGCTGTCGTCGAGTGACTGGGCGTTGCTGAAGCACGTCGTCGAGCTCGTGACGCCCGGACTGATCTTCGTCGCCGACCCGACGCCGTGCGCGCGCGCGCTCGACGCGCTCGACCTCGCGGATGTCGAGGTCGTCGCGTCCGACAACGTCGCGGCCGGTCAGACGCCGTTCGCCTCGCTCCTCGCGGCGCGCGCGGACGCGACGTTCGAGGCGCGCGCCGCGAGCGTCGGTCCGGACACGGTCGCGAAGATCCTCATGACCTCGGGCTCCACCGATCGCCCGAAGGGCGTGCAGACGACGCACGGCATGCTCACGGCGAATCAACAGTCCCTCGCGCAGGCCTGGCCGTTCGTCGAGGATGCGCCGCCGGTGCTCGTGGACTGGTTGCCGTGGTCGCACACGTTCGGCGGCAGTCACAACCTGAACCTCGTCCTGCGCAACGGCGGGACGATGTACATCGACGACGGTCGCCCCGCGCCGGCGTTGTTCGCGCGCACGGTCGAGAACCTCTCGAAGGTGGCGCCGACGATTCAGTTCAACGTCCCCGCGGGGTACGCGATGCTCGTCCGCGCGCTCGAAGAGGACGCGGCGTTCGCGGCGCACTTCTTCTCGCGCATGGACGCCGTGTTCTACGCGGCCGCGGCGCTACCTCAGGACGTCTGGTCGCGGCTCGACGCCGTCGCGGCGAAGACCCTCGGGCACCGCGTGTGGCTGACCACCGCGTGGGGCTCGACGGAGACTTCGCCGCTCGTGACCTCGGCGCACTTCGCGCTCGACGGCGCCGGCAACATCGGCGTCCCGGTGCCGGGCTGCGAGCTCGCGTTCGTGCCGAACGGGAGCAAGCTCGAGCTGCGCGTGCGCGGACCGAACGTTACGCCGGGCTACCACCGCGATCCCGAGAAGACTGCGGCGGCGTTCGACGAGGACGGCTTCTACCGCATCGGCGACGCGGGTCGACTCGCCGATCCCGAAGAGCCCGAGCGGGGCGTCGTCTTCGACGGCCGCGTCGCGGAGGACTTCAAGCTGCAGACGGGCACTTGGGTCAACGTCGCGGAGGTGAGGACCGGGTGCCTCTCGGCGGCGGGCGGGCTGCTCACCCACGCCGTCGTCACGGGGCACGACAGGACGTGCGTCGGGTTGTTGGCGTGGATGGATCCGAGCGCGGCACCCGAGCCACGCGTGGCGCTGCGCGAGCGGCTCGCGGCGAGGAACGCCGAGGTGAAGGGATCGTCACGCCGCGTCGCGCGGGTCCTCCTCCTCGATGCGCCGCCGTCGCTCGACGCGGGCGAGATCACCGACAAGGGCTACGTCAACGCGGCTGCGGTGCTGGCGAACCGCGCGGAGCAGGTGGAGCGCCTCCACGCGGAGGCGCCGGGGCCCGAGGTGATCGTGCTGGACTGAGTCGCCGAGGCGTCAGCCGAGGAGGCGCTCGATCTGCCGGTTGGTGATGTCGAGGCCGTTCACCTGCGCGGCGACCATCACGCGGTGGGCGGCGGCGCGATCGAGGATGCCCTCGCGGTGGAGGATCGCGGCGGCCTGCGCGTAGTCGTCGATCACGTGCAGCCCTTCGACGCGCGCCGGGTCGATCGTGTCGGTGACGCGGTGGATGAAGGCGGCGCGTACGCGGTCGCCGTACTTCTCGCGGATGTCGCGATAGACGTCGGGGTCGACGTGGTTGCTGTCGCCGAACATCACGTACGCGCGGCCCGGGTTGGCGTCGAACGTGCGTGAGATGTCGCGGACCTTCTCTTGGCGCGCGATGGCCGGGATGCCGGTGAGGCCGGTCTCGATCGGCCCGTCCGGGACGCCGTGTCGCCGCAGCCACTCGGGGATCGGCGCGGCGCGGTCCGGGGTGCGCGCGGTGACGAACGTGAGATCGCCGACGTCGCCGTCCACGGCTTCGAGCTCGGTGAGGAGCTGCGCGATCCCGGGGTAGGGGCTCGGCGGGAGTTGGTCGCGGTGCTCGGGGACGATCGTCTTGTCGAGGTCCGAGATGATCCCGAGGTCGCGCGCCGATCCACTCAATACACGGGCGGCGGCCTCGAGCTCGGACGTCTTGAGGTACCGGTTCCCGTCCGCGTCGTGCCGCGCCGCCTCCGCGATGAAGGCGGCTTCGTCGCTGAGTCCGTACGTGTTCATCAGTCGCTCGAGCGTCGGGCGCGAGAAGCGGAAGCGCGGGGCGCGGTCGGCGGTGCCGCCGAGCTCGCGGAAGATCACTTGGAGCTGCGGCGGCAGCCGCGTCGGATCCACCTTGCCGTTCGCGCCGCGCGCGCGGTCGATGTCCGCGCCCGCCGCCGTGGTCGCGCCCGCCACCACGCGGGTCGTCCGCGACGAGCCGAAGCCGGTGGTCGCGAAGTAGGCGTCGACGGCCGGCGCGGCGAGCGCGCGGCGGTCACCGAGCCCCGCGATCTTGCCGGCCTCGGAGAGGCTCGTGCGCCCGTCGGTCCCGGACACGGCGTCGAGGGCGGGCTCGACGACCTCGCTGAGGAGGGCGCGACGGAACTCGTCGGGGGTGGGCCGCGCGGGCATCGTGGTCATGGCGGCGAGGTTATCGACCGCTAGGTGTGCGGAGTTGCGTGACAGTTCCGAGGACTCAGTCGTCCTCTTCCTCCTCGGCGTAGGCGAGGTCGGCCACGAAGTCGCGCGCGAGGCGCGCGTTCAGCTCTTCGTCGACCGCGACCAACGCGACCTCTTCGAGCTTCTGGAGCGAGAGGGGCTCGAGGTTGATCGAACCGATCACCGCGATGGTGTCGTCTACGACCACGGTCTTCGCGTGCATCATCGTGGGTTGGTACTCGTACGCGCGCACGCCCTCCTCCTCGAGGTTGGGCAGATCGATCTGCTGTGAGGCGAACGCGAACTTGGAGTCGCTCTTCGAACCCGAGGTGAGGAGGCGGACGTCCACCCCGGCCGCCGCGCGCTCGCCGAGGAGCTCCTCGAGCTCGTCCGATGGCACGAAGTAGGCGTTCGCGATCCAGAGGCGCTCGCGCGCGCGCTTGAAGATCAAGTGGGTGAGTCGCTGGGCGTCGGTGATCGCGCCGTTCGAACTCATGACCAGCGCGGCGCGCGTGGCGCCCGCTGCCTTCGGCTCCGGGAAGGCCTCGGAGGGGAGCAGCTCGCCGGTCGTCTCGATCCAGCTCTGCGCGAAGGCGCGTTGGAGCTCGCGCACGACCGGGCCGCGGACACGCACGCTGGTGTCGCGCCACTCGCCCTCCTTGCGACCGCCGCCGTCCCAGTCGTCGCGGATGCCGAAGCCGCCGGTCATGCCGACGCGCCCGTCGACCACGACGATCTTCCGGTGGTTGCGTTCGAAGAGGGTGTCGATCACGTCGGAGCGGAAGCGCTTCACGTCGCAGCCCGCGCGTTCGAGGTCCGGCGCGACGTCGTCCTCGAAGTCACCGCTGCCGAACGTATCCACCAGAATGCGACACGCGATGGGGCTTCGGCGTCGGCGTTTCGCGATCGCCGCGACGATCCGATCGGACACCCGGCCGGGGGCCCAGATGTACATGAGGATGTGGACGCTGGACCGCGCGTTCGCGATGTCCTCGACCATCACGTCGAATACGTCACCATTGTGGACGACGCGCGTCTCGTTCCCATCGATGAGGCGCGCCCCGACGGTCTGGTAGAGCGCGAGCTCGAACCCCGCGTCGTCGACGGGGACCTGGTCGCGAAGCACGAAGTCATCGGGTTCGTCGGTCTCGTGGTCCGAGCGCCAGGCGCTGCAGGCGGCGAGCGACGCGAACAGGGTCGCCGCGAAGAGGAGTCGGCTCGACGGGGTCACGCTTCCAAACGGCAAGCAGTTTTCGGGCCGGGGCTCGCGGCATGGACGACGCGCGCGGTCGTGCGGATGCGCCGGTACACTTTGCTCCGATCGTGTCGAAAGCGTCGCGACCGGTCGCGCGGTCGCGGCCTTCATGGACCCGGCACACGTCTTGCGATTTCACCGACGCATGAACAGCTATATCCGAACCGCCCTCACTTGTTTTGCCGCCCTCAGCATGTCGGCGTGCTCGGTCACCTGTCAGGACACCGGCGAGATGCCGGAGGTCGAGGTCTCGGGCGGCCGCCTCCCGAAGGCGGACATCGATACGGCCGAGGTCGACGTGAAGACGAAGCAGACCGAGGTCGCGGTCCCGGACATCGATGTCCGCACCGAGAAGAAGACGGTCCGCGTCCCGGACATCGACGTCCGCATGCCGAACGAAGTCGATAGCGACGGTTGAACGGACCCCTTCGTTGCGCCGCCGGTCCTGTCTCTCCGAGGCAGGACCGAAAGCGCCGGATACGAAAGGGTGATGGTCGCACACTGAAGCGGTTTGAAGGCCGTGCTAGCTTTCGCGCTCGTGGTCGTCGCCACTGTGCGTCGATCCCAACGCGAAGATGGAAGGTGGAGCGCGCAAGGAGAAACGTCTCTCCGAAGCGAACATCCTCGTCGTCGATGACGACCCAGCGAACCGACTCGCCATCGAGGCCGCGCTCGGTGAGCTCGCCGATCGGATTGTGATGGCCGAGTCGGGCGACGCTGCGCTCCGACGACTCCTCGAACAGGACTTCGCGCTGATTCTGCTCGATGTGCAGATGCCCGGCCTCGATGGCTTCGAGACGGCGCGAATGGTGCGCAGTCGTGTCCGGAGTCGCACCGTCCCGATCATCTTCATCACCGCCAACAAGCAGTCGGGACTCCGTGAGCGGGCCAGGCGGCTCGGCGCGGTGCAGTTTCTCGAGAAGCCGTTCGCCGCTACCGAGCTTGCCGACGCCATCGAGACCGCT
>JAUHYN010001446.1 GCA_030426505.1 bacterium
ATGCCCGGCAAGCAGATGTCGATCGACGCCGACCTCCGCGCCGGCGCCCTCGAAGAAGACGAAGCCCAAGCGCAGCGCGAAGAGCTCGGCCGCGAGTCGCAGTTCTACGGCGCGATGGACGGCGCGATGAAGTTCATCAAGGGCGACGCGATCGCCGGCCTGATCATCACCGCGCTCAACCTCGTCGCGGGCCTGATCATCGGTGTGTCGCGCAACGGCATGTCGTTCGGCGACGCCGCCGAGGTCTACTCGATCCTCACCGTCGGCGACGGGCTCGTCTCGCAGATCCCGGCGCTCCTCATTACACTCTCGGCGGGCGTCCTCACCACGCGCGTCGCCTCGAAGGAGCCGAAGACCAGCCTGGGCGGGAGCCTCCGCGCGGAGCTCTTCGCGAGCCCGAAGGTCCTCGCGCTCGGCGCCGCGTTCGCGGCGGCCCTCGCGCTCGTGCCGGGCCTCCCGATCGTCCCGTTCCTCGCCATCGCGTTCGGCTTGGCGGGGGGCGCGTTCGTCCTGCGGAAGCGCCGCGATGCCCCGCGACCGGCGACTCCGCAGGACTTCGAGAAGCAGCTTGCGCAGAAGGTGAAGCAGGCGGAGGCGCAGCGCGCGCAGGTGGATCGGATGGCGCCGACCGTGGCGCCGATCGGCGTCGACCTCGATCCCGAGCTGTCGAAGAAGCTCGGCTTCGTCCCCGGCGCGAAGGACACGGACACGAAGTTCATCGGCGAGTTCATCCCCGAGATGCGCGACGCGCTCTACGGGCAGACCGGCGTCCGCTTCCCCGGCGTCCGCGTGCGCACGAACGTGCCGGGGCTGCCGCGGGGCGGCTTCGTCGTCCGCCTCCGCGACGTGCCCGTCCTCGAGGAGGCGATCGACGTCGATCGCTGCCTCGCCGTCGAGCACCCCGATCGCTTGCGCCGAATCGGCGTCGACGCGGAGCCGACGAGGCACCCGATGAACGGCGCGACCTGCGGGTGGGTCTCGGCGGACAAGGTCCAGCAGCTCGGCGCCGCGGGCATCTCGGTCTGGGCGGCGCCGGGGATCGTGACGCTGCACCTGACCGCGGTGTTGCGGCAGCACGCGAAGAACTTCATCGGCCTGCAGGAGACCAGTGAGCTAGTCGAGCGCCTCGCGAAGGTCTGTCCGGCGCTCGTGCAGGAGGTCATCCCGAAGATCGTGAACCTCGGTCAGCTCACGGACATCCTGAAGCGGCTCGTCGACGAGAACGTTTCGATCCGCGACCTGAAGGGCATCGTGGAGGCGCTCGCGGAGTTCGGTGCGCACGAGAGCGACGGCGTCACGCTCACGGAGTACGTGCGGAGCGCGCTGTCGCTGCAGATCGCCCACGCCCACGACGACGGCGGGCAGCTCCCGGTCGTCCTCCTCGACCCCGAGATCGAGGACGCGATCCGGGCCGCCATCCACTACGTCCCGAGCGGGAGCTACCTGGCCCTCGAGCCGGGGCTGCAGAATGCGATTCTGATGTCGATCGCGGCGACGCTGCGACCCGTCGTCCAGATCGGGAAGCGTCCCATCATCCTGACCACGTCCGACGTCCGGCGCTACGTCCGGAAGCTGGTGGAGCAGAAGCTGCCGGCCGTGTCGGTGTTGTCGT
>JAUHYN010000365.1 GCA_030426505.1 bacterium
ACCGTCGGTGAGGACCGTACCGCCGTCGTCGAGGCCGAGCGCGTCGAGCGGACACGTGTTGCCGAGCGCCCACCACCGATCTTGGGCGCGGCTCGCGAGCGCGGGGATGTCCACGCGCCCGTCGTCGGCGACGGAGAGCGCGTAGGTGAACGCCGGCGCGCCGTCCCGCTCGCCGATGAAGAGCGCGGATTCGGCGCCCTCGAGGCGGAGCGGCTCGAGCGGCTCCGTCGCGTGGCAACCGACGAGCGCCCCGACGGCGACGAGCGTGATATTCCGTAGGCGCACGGGCGGCGGCATCATCGCAACGCCCCGAGCCCCTTGTCGAGATGAGCGCCCCGAGCCCCGCCCGTTGCCCGAACTGCTGGCGCCCGCCCGAGGGCTGCGTGTGTGCGCTGGTCGCGCCGATCGCGAATCGCACGCCCGTCACGATCCTCCAGCACCCCCGCGAGACGCGGCACGCTTTCGGGACGGTCCCCCTGCTCACGGCGGCGCTCGAGCGGATCGAGGTGGACGCGGGCCTGCGCCCGGCGCCGCGGCCCGGCGTCTTGTTGTGGCCGGGCGACGACGCCACGCCGATCGAGTCCGCGGCCGCGCCCGATCACTTGATCGCCGTCGACGGGACGTGGTCCGGCGCGCGCGCGCTGCTGCGCGACAACCCGTGGATCGCGGCGCTCCCGAAGATCGCGCTCACGCCGTCGTCGCCGGGGCGCTACCGCACGCGGCGCGAGAAGACCGCGCGCGGGATGGCGACGGTGGAGGCGGTGGCGACGGCGCTCGCGTCGTTCGAGCCCGAGCTCGCGCCGGGCGTGGAGGCGTTGTTCGCGGCCTTCGAAGCGCGGGAGCGGCGGTGGGTCGGCTACCAGGCGGAGCCTGTCGCGCGGATGCGCAAGCGCCCGCGGCCCTCGCGGGAGCGCGACGCGCTGCGCGGGGACGTCGTGATCGGCGCGGCGCTCCGCGTGGGAGACGAAGAGGTCGCGTGGGCGGTGCGGCGCGGCGAGCGAACGTGGGTCGGGCGGCTGGATCGACCGCTCCTCGAAGCGCGGTGGCGGCGGTGTGGTCTCGCGGACGCGCCGGTCGTGACGGGGGCTGTGGCGCGCGACGCGCTCCGCGCGTTCGTCGCGGGCGCGTCCGGAGTGTTCGCGTGGCGCGTCGCGCCATTCGCTCGGCTGGAGCTCGGCGCGCCGACGTTCGACCTCAAGACGATCGCGCGGCGCCGCGGGTGGGCGGACGATCCGATGCCGCACGATCTGACGGCGCGGCTCGAGCGGTCGGCGCGCGTCCTAGAACGGCTTGTAGTTGCCGATGAACGCGGCCGCGAGCCCGACGAGGAGGACGACGATCAGGAGCATCCCTCCGGCCTGCGGCTTCTTCTTGAAGAGCGTGAGCGACGCGCCGAGGAACAGCCACAACACGATCTTCGCGATCACCCAACCGGGGAAGCCGACGCTGAGGCGCGCGATGGCGCCGAACCCCGCGACGAGCAGGACGAGGAGCCCGATCCCGTGTAGAGCCACGAACGGCACCCGGGCCTTGTGCGTGGGGTTGCCGCTGAGCGCGAGCGCCGCGAGGCCACCGAGCCCCGCGAACAACATGAGGGCGCCGATGACGTGGAGGGCGTCGTAGAAAACGATGGTCACGGCGGGAATCGAGCCCAACGCCGCGTGTGAGTCAACCGCGTCAGTCGACGTCGAGGCGCGCGAGCCCGCGGTACACGGCGATCCGGTTGTTCTGCGTGTCCGCCACGTACACGCGCGTGTCATTGAACTCGAGCGGGACGAGCGCGACGCGGCTCGGTGAGCGCAGCCCCGACGCCTCCGGGGACGGGACCGGGCTCTCGAAGGAGCGCTGACCGATCACCGCGTCGGCCGCCGCGCCGTCCTCGGTCGGGAGCAGCGCGTACACGAGGATCCGGTGGTGGCCCGTGTCGCTGATGAGGAGATTCGATCCGTCGTACGCGACCGAGACCGGGCTCGCCATCGCGCTCGCGCTCACCGGTTGTTGCAGTCGCGTCGTGAAGTCGACCTGGCCGAGTACGCGGAGCGCCGGGCCGCCTTCGGGGCTCATCACCAGCACGCGGTTGTTGAGTGTGTCCGCGACGAAGAGCTCGCCCTCGACGAACGTGACGTCACGCGGCGCCGCGCAGGTGTCGGCGTCGGGTGCACCGCGGCCGCGGTTCGAGCGGTTGTCGGTGAACCCGGTCTGGCACCACACCCGCGACGCGGACATCCCGCTCACGAGCGGGCCCTCGAAGACGAGCACGCGCGAGTTGCCGGTGTCGGCGACGTAGAGCGCGCCGTCCACGAAGTCCACGCCTTCGGGGGCGTTCAGTCCGTCGGGGCCGGCGGCGGCGATGCCGCGGCCGGCGTTGGCGATGTCCGCGTCGAACGTGGCTTGTCCGATCACGACGTCGGCCGGCGCGGCGTTCGTGGTGGGGAGCGGGCTCCAGATCAGGACGCGGTGGTTGTGGCGGTCCGCGACGATCAAGCGGTCGGCGTCCGCGTAGACGTCCGTCGGCGAGGACAGCGACGCCGCGCTCGGATCGCCCCCCGCGTTCGCGAGGCCGCGCGATAGATCGGGTTGCCCGAGCGCGAAGCGCGGCTCGCCTTCGTCGTCGTACGCGACGACGCGGTGGTGGTCCCGATCGACGACCCACAGGTGCGTGCCGTCGTGCGCGACGCTCGTCGGGTTCGAGAGCAGACCCGGTGACTGCGCGCTCTTGTTGATGCCGTGCCCGATCGCGTCGATCTGCCCCAAGACCTCGGTCGCGGCGGGGCGCGTCCCGGACTCCAAGCCTTCGACCGCGAAGGCGAGCACGCGGTGGTTGTCGGTGTCGGCGACGAGGAGCTCCGAGCCGCGCGTCGCGAGCGCGGTCGGGCGGTCGAGGGACGCCGGGCCGATGCCGTCCGCGTTCGCGACGTGGGCCTCGAAGTCCTCTTGCCCGATCACGAGCGTGGCCGCGACGGGCGCGATCTCGTACGGCGGTTCGTACGCGAGTACGCGGTGGTTGTCGCCGTCCGCGACGAAGACGCGCCCGTCGAACACGCGCACGTCGCGCGGCCGCCGCAGCGTGAGTTCGGACGACACGAGCTGCGGGGCGTTGAGCGGGAGGCCGCGGTTCGAAGACGTCGCGGGCGCGATGCTCGGTGCGGCGTCGGTCGCGAAGTCGGCTTGGCCGAAGACGAGGTCCGCGACGTCGTCGGTCGTGTCGACGTCGAAGAAGACGAGCACGCGGTTGTTCTCGCGGTCCGCGACGTACAGATCGCCGCCGTCCACGAAGAGCCCCTCCGGGAGCGCGAGAGTATCGGCGCCGCGCGTGTACCAGCCGCCGCCGCGGTTGACGTCGTTCGCTTCGAAGTCGGGCTGTCCGATCACGTCGCTCGCGAGCTGCGCCGAGCCGTAGTCGTCGTAGACGAGTACGCGGTGGTTCTCGGTGTCCGCCACGAACAGGCGCGGCCCGACCGCGAACGCGCGCGTGGGTCCGCGCAGCGTGTCGGCGTCGGCGTCACGGTCGCCGTCCTTGTCGAGGTCGGCGCGTCCGCGGTTGGGGCGACGACCCGAGAAGTCGGCCTGTCCGATCACGTGATCCGCCGGCGCGCCGTCCTGCCTGGGGATCGATCTCCACACGAGGACGCGGTGGTTACCGCTGTCCACGACGATCAGTCCGCCTTCGTGCAAGAGCGCTTGCGTCGGGCCGGCGAGGGTGTCGGCGCGCGCTTGGTCGCTACCGCGGTTCTCGAGGAAGCTCTCCGCGTCGGGTTGGCCGAGGACGACGGTGCGATCGCCGTCGACGATCAACACGCGGTGGTTCGAGCGGTCGGCGATCGCGGTGCGCGCGCCGTCGGACGAGAGCCCGGCCGGGTGCGCGAGGCTGTCCGCGGCGACGCCGCCGTAGTCGATCCCGACCTCGGCGGTCGTGCTCCCGGGCTGGCCGATCACCAGGTCCGCGGGTTCGTAGCTCGCCTCGGGGAGCGAGCGCCACACGAGGAGGCGCGTCTCGTCGGCGACGATCAAGCGCTCGCGATCCGCGTAGAGGCCGCCCTCCGCGGTCGCGCCCGCGGTGAGCGAAGCGGCGGTGACGCCCGTGACGTCGGTGCCGCCGATCGTCCCGTCCATCTTGCCCACGTACAGGTCGGGTTCGGTCTCGGGGGCCTCGGGGAACGTCTGCCACACGTTGATGCGCGCGCCGCTCGCGTCGCGGAGCGCGAGCCCGCCGTCGCCGTAGGCGTGCATCGAGGACGGCTGCGAGAAGGCCGTCGGCGTCACGCGTCGCACGCCGTTCTCCACGCCGATCGAGAAATCGGCGAGGGGGTTGTTCGCGTCGAGGCGGGCGTCGACGCCGAACGCGCAGGTGCAGCCGAGCGAAGAGCTCACGAGGATGCGCGTGTCATCGAGGTAGACGCCGCGCGGTTGGTAGAACGGGATGGCGCCGGCGCGGAGCGCGTTGCTGTCGAATGCGGGCTGGCCGATCACGAGATCGGCGGGCTGGCCGAACAGACGCGGGAAGGTGTTCCAGACGAGCACGCGGTGATTGCCGGTGTCGGCGATCATGAGGCGCGTGCCGTCGGACGCGATCTCGTCGGGGAGGAACAGCGTCTGCGCGGTGGGGTGGCCGCCGAGGTTCGGGGCGTTCGTGTTGAAGGTCTCCTGGCCGAGGACGAGGTCGGCCGGGGCGCCGGACGCGGTCGGCGCGCGCTCCCAGATCATCACGCGGTGTCCGGCGGAGACGACGAGGCGTTCGCCGTCGCTCCAGATGTCTTCGACGTTGCCCAAGATCGTGGCGGCGTCGAGGATGGTCGAGTCGTCTTCGAGATCGCGCTTGCCGAGGACGAGGTCGGGCGGGACGAGGCCGTGATCGGGGACGCCGTCGTTCCAGATCAGGACGCGCGGGCCGTTGCCCACGTAGAGGCGTCGGCCGTCGAAGAACACGCCGCGGAACGGGTAGGTCGAGAGGTTCCTCAGATAGGAGGCGGCGTCGGTGATGTCGAGGTCGACGCGGCCGAGCTCGTCGACCAACTCGATCGAGCTCGGGACGATCGTCGCGCCCGCGCGGGTCGCGCCGCGGATCGGGATGGCGACGCGCGAGAACGAAGGCTGCGCGTCGGTGGAGGCGGCGCGGGTGACGGCGCCGTCGGCGTCGACCGTGAAGCCAACGAGATCGAAGAGGTCGAAGCCCTCCGCGATCTCGTCCTCGCCGATCGCCATGCGCAGCTCGGCGGGGATGGCGAACTCGACCTCGGCCGGTCCGACTTCGCAGAGCCGCGCGCCGATCGCAGGGACGCGCAGGGCCGGGTCGGCGTCGACCGCCTGGACGTGGATCGTGGTCGGGAGCTCGAGCGCCCCCTCGGGGACGACGACCTCGCACGGGCCCTCGCCGCAGAAGCCGCCGGCCGCGTCGAACGTGCAGGGCGGCGGCGCGAGCCCGGCGAGCGGGAACGTGTCCTCGCAGCCGGCGAGCGCCGTGACGGCGAGGAGCAGCGCGGCGCCGGCGTTGCGTGTGGAGTCCTGCGGCATCGTTCGTCCCTTCGTGGCAGCCTGCGCCCGTGGCCCCGGAGGGCACAAGGCGGGCGCTACATCGGACTCAGTGCCGGAGGGACCCGAGGCGTTCGATCGGGGCTGCCGACCCGGCGGTGACCGGGCGGCGACGCAGGCGCGTTCAGCCGGACGTGGACGTGTCGGTGATGTCCGGCGTCGTATCCTCCTCGGGCGCCTCGACGGGCGGCGGCGGAGGAGGCGGCGGAGGCGCCGAGGTCGCGGCGGTGAGGGCGCCGGCCGCGTCGGCTTCGAGGAGCGTGATCTCCGCGGCGAGATCCACGGCGCGCTTCGGGAGGGGCGTCTTCTTCACGTCGCGGCGCAGCGCCGCGAGGCGGCTGCCGAGCATCTCGTAGCGCGTCCCGCGCGCGCTCTTCGGGACGCGGCCGAGCGTCGACTCCGCGCGGTCGAGTTTGTGCGCGAGGAGCTCGGCGTCGACGATGATGCGCTCCACGATCTTCACGAGGTTCGTGAACGTCTGGTCGAGGATCTTCTGCGGCGGGTCGCCCTCGGCCTTGAACCACCGCGACCAGTTGCGCGCGTCCTCGTCCGCGGCCTCCGCGAGGTCGGCCCACGCGAGGCCCTTGCTGTTCAGCGCCCACCCGAGCGCGATGTCGAGCTCGCGGAACGACTTGCCGGACGCTGGCGCCTCCTCGTCGGGGAGCGCGACCTCCGTGACGACATCCTCCGCTTCGTCCTCCACCTCGGGTTCGGGCGGAGGCGGCGGCGGCGTCACCGGCGGCGGCGGCTCGACCTTCGGCTCGACGACCTTCGGCTCGACGACCTTCGGCGTCGTCGCGACGGGCGGCGGCGGCGGCGTGACCTCGGGCTTCTTGGGCGGCGGCGCCTTCGCGACCGGGGGCGGCTCGACCTTCGGGAGCTTCGGCGGCGGCACCAGGGGCGGGTCCGGCGTCTCCGCCGTATCGGGCGCCCGCGCCCCTTCGATCGACTCCACGGACGTGTCGTTCTTTTGAGTATAATCGCTCGAGAAGAACGCGCGGATCTGCCGGATCGCGAACGCGTCGCTCTCCATGAAGCGCCACCCGCCCACGCCGATCGCCGCCAACACCACCAACGCGATCAGCTTCGACCGGTGCCGCGAGAACCCGAGCGCCTCCCGCTGGAGCTCCATGGAGTCGCCGTCGTAAGCGGACGGCGTCATGAACTGCCGCTCCTCGGCGAGCACCGGCTCGCTCAGCATCGGTCGCTCGCTCTTGGTCGGCGCGTCCTGTCGAACCGGGGGCGGAGGCGCCTTCTTGGGGCGGCGCGCGAGGAGGCCCTTCTTCGTGGGGCGCCCGGAGTGCGTGATGAGGCCGAGCTCGTCGACCCGCTTCACGACCGCGGCGGTGTCCTGCGGGCGGTCGTCCGGCGACTTCTCGAGGAGATCCATCGTGAGGTCGGTCAGGCCCGCGTAGGGGAGGGGCGGCCGCGTCGGCTCCTCGGAGATGTGTTTGTACGCGAGCTCGCGGACCTCGCCGTCGAACGGCGGGCTCCCGGTGAGCATCACGTACATGATCACGCCGAGCGCGTAGAGGTCGGAGCGCGCGTCGACGTCGCCGCCCGAGGCTTGCTCGGGCGACATGTAGCTCGGCGTCCCGAAGAACTGGCCGTGCAAGGTGAGTTGCGTCTGCGGCTCCTCGCTCTCGATGATCCGCACGAGCCCGAAGTCGAGGATCTTCGGCGACTCGTCGCCGTTGTCCGTGTGCAGGATGATGTTGCCCGGCTTGAGGTCGCGGTGGACGAACCCGCGCTTGTGGGCCGCGCCGAGCCCGAGCGCGATCTCCCGCACCACGTGCGCGGCGCGCGCGGGCGGGAACGGTCCATCCTCACGGAGCGCGCGCGAGAGCGTCCGGCCCTCGACGTACTCCATGACCATGAACAAGAGCCCCTCGTCGGTCACGCCGAAGTCGGCCACGGAGACCACGTTGGCGTGCTTGATGCGCGACAGCGCCTTGCCCTCGCGGACGAAGCGGCGCGCGATCGTCTTGTCCGCCGCGAACTGCCCGTGCAGCACCTTGATCGCGAAGTCCTGGTCGAGGAACGCGTGGGTCGCGCGGTACACGCTGGCCATGCCGCCCGCGCCGAGCAGCTCGGCGATCGTGTAGCGACCGATCGAGCGCCCGACGAGGGGATCGACGGCGC
>JAUHYN010000366.1 GCA_030426505.1 bacterium
TCGCGGGCGTCACCTCGGATTACATGCAGGCCGGCGTGGAGATCCCGGTCGGCGGCGACTACGACATCCTCGGGCAGGGACACGAGGAAGACACCAGCTTCGAGGCGGAGACTCGGCCGCCGGGGCCGAAGCCCAAGCGCGGGCAGGAGGCGCTCGGCGCGATTCGCCTCAACCGCGTCGCGGTCGATCACGACGAGACGCAGCAGTCCGCGGGCGAGGAGCGCACGTCGACCGGCATCCACCCCTCCGAGCTCGCCGCGCCCGTCGGTGAACCCGAGCCGAGCCTCCCGGAGCTGGGCGGCCTCGACTTCGAGTTCGCGATCGACGACGACGAGGCGCCGCCGGTGGAGCCGAGCCCGCTCGACGACGGCGACGAGCCGCCGAACATGCCGAGCATCGCGGGCGAGGAGTACTCCGCGCTGATCGCGCCGGGCGTACCCAAGCCGCTCAACGCGCCGCCCAGCTCGGCCGGGCGCATCGGGAGCACGAACGTGCCCCCGTCGAACCTGTCGCTGTCGGCCGTGCTGTCGAACCCGGCGGACGCGCGGCTCAGCTCGCCGAACATGCCGGTCGCAAGGGACTCGTCGATGCCGGGGCGCTCGGCTTCGATCCTCGGGCGCCAGATCCGCGAAGTCGTGCGCCCGGAGGAGAGCCCGCCGCCCAAGGCGACCGGCTCCGCGCTGCACTTCACGCCGCAGAACCTCACGCCGATGAACGCGGGCACCGCGGGCACCGCCCCGATGGGACCGGGCCCGAACAACCCGAATGGGTCGATGGGGCCGCCGCTCGAGATGCGCGACATCCCCGCGATGGCGGCGCCCGGCCCGTCCACGAAGAAGCGCGCGCTGATCCTCGCGCTGGTCGCGATCGCCGTCGTGTTGCTGTGCGGCGTGGCGTTCCTCGCGATCCCGATGATCCTCCCGGGCAAGCCGCAGCTCGTCCTTCAGTCCACGCCGGCGGGCGCCACGGTGTTCATCAACGGCGAGAAGTACGGGCAGGTCACGCCGGTCACGATCGACGGCCTACAGGCGAACGTCCCGTACCGCGTGCGGCTCGAGCTCGAGGGCTACGAGCCGGTCGAGTCCGAGACCGTGACGCTCCCGCGCACGCGGCCGCTGATCTGGAACACGCCGCTCAAGCCCGTACAGTAGGGCGTCGGGCGGCGAGCGCGCTCAGTCGAGGAAGGACGCCGCGCGCGCGTTCGCGAAGCACTGCGCGATCTCTTCGGCGTTCAGGATGTTCGCGGTCGCGAGCAGCTCGACCTCGCGGCGGAGGTCCGTGTTGAGCATGTACGTGGCGTCCGTGTTGATCGTGAACTTCACGCGGTTGTCGATGAACTTGCGCAGCACGAACCGGAGCTCTTCGAGATCCGCGACGGCGCGCGTGTGCAGGTTCGACGTGGGGCAGATCTCCAGCGTGACCCCCTCCTCGCGGAGGATCTTCATCGCCTCGTCGCTGTAGGCCGCGCGGATGCCGTGGCCGATGCGGTTCACCTTGAGGCGACGCACGGTGGCGATGACGCCGTCCGCGTTCGTGTGCGGCGTCTCGCCGGTGTGGACGGTGGTCTTCAGGCCGGCGTCGCGCGCGCGCTTGAACATCGACGCGAAGCGCTCGACGCTCTCTTCGCGCAGCTCGAGGTTGTTCTTCTCGGTGCCGGCGAGGTCGATCCCGACGACGCCGCGGTGCCGGTACTTGATCGCCTTCTCGATGATGATGTCGTTGAGGTCGGCGGAGAACTCGCGGGCGAGGCAGAAGATCAGGCCGGCGTGGATGTTGTACTCGAGGCACGCTCGGTCGAGGCCGCGGAGCGCCGCGTGGATGATGTGGTCGACGTCGCGCTCGCCGCCGAGGTTGCGCTTCATCGGGTTGAAGCGGAGCTCCATCGCCGAGACGCGCGAGCCGCGGTACTCCTTGGCGAGGATCTCGTAGACGGCGCGCTCGATCGCGTGCGGGCTCGACTGAATCTTCTCCGTCCACTCGTGGAGGATGCGGAGGTAGTCCTCGAGGCTCTTCACCTTGTTCGGGTTCGAGGACACGAGGTCGACGAACTCGAAGTAGGTCTTCACGGGGAGCTTGAAGCCCTGTTCGTGGGCCATCGCGAAGAGGATGTGCGGCGCGACGGCGCCGCCCGCGTGGAGGTGGAGCTCGATCAGCTCGTCGGGGAGCCCCGCGATGGGCTTGCGATCGACGTCGCGAAGCGGGGGCACCAGCTCTGTGAGGTTGTCTTCCGTCATGGTGTCGTCTTTTGCGGCTTGAACAGCTCGAAGCCGTCCAACATCACCTGTACCTCCGCCCCGACCAACTCGCGGTCCTGTTGGAGGTAGGTCGCCGTGGCCGTGACGATGGCACGGCTTTCGTCCGAGCGAGTACGTAAAGCGACGATGGATCGATGAACGATCGTCTTCGAGGTCTGGTTCGGCCCGATGAGCGTGTAGACCATCTCGATGTCCCCGATGGTGCCGCCGGCGATCGGGCGGCTCGAGAGCGCGGTGCGGATCACCTGGACGTTCTGCTTCGTGCCGATCGACTTCAGCTCTTGCAGCGTATCCCGGAAGATCGGCTCGGGCTCCTGCATCACGGTCTCTTGCACCGTGAGCGCGAGCCGCGGCACGGCGAGGAAGGGCTTGCGCTCGGGGAGGCGCCGCGCGGCGGCGACGGTGCGGGCGCCCTCGTCGTCGGTCTCGTCCGCGGCGACCGCGCGCCAGCTCGACAGCAGCGGGACGCGAACGCCCAGATCGAGGACCTCGAGAGCGGTGAGCTGCGCGCCGGCGTCGCGTTCGGGGGTCTCGGCCTCTTTTTCCTCCTTGCACCCCGCGACGAGGAGGAGGGCGGCGGCGAGGGCCCAGGCGCGGCGGATCATCCGTCCTCGCGGAGCCCGTTGGAGAGCATGCCGTGGATCATCTTCACGCGCCGCGCGAGGTCGTCGCCGCGTCGGCGCCCGAGGACCTCGGTGGCCTGGAAGAGGATGAAGAACATGACCTCGGAGAGGGCGTCGGAGAGCTGTTGGGGTTCGAGGTCGGCGCTCTCGAGGTTCGCGAGGATCCGAGCGGCGTCCAGCGAGCCGTCGGTGTCGACGCGGACCGTCTTGTAGAACGCGGTGAACTGCGTGCCGGACGCCTCGTCGCGGAGGAAGTCGGCGGTCGTCTTGTGGAGGAGCGCCGCCTTGTGGATGCGCGCGGCCTCTTCGAACATCTCGCGCATCGCCATCGAGTAGATCTCGATGATCTCGGCGGCCTGCTTGCTCGTGATCGGGTTGCGGCGCGGTATGGGCCCGGTCTCCTGCGCGACGATCTCGACGAGGTTCGCGCGCAGCAGGTGATAGACCGTGCGGGTCACTTCGAACTCGCTCTTGCCGACCAGCCGCATGAGCGCGCGGATGCTCGCGCTCGCGGGGAGCACCGCGAGCATCTGGGCGCCGTCGGTGCGGAGCTCCTTGGTGACGCGCTCGAGGCCCTCCTGGGTGTCGGAGACGTCGGCCGCGTTGGCGCTCGTCTTCCGCTCGACGACGACGTCGGCGGAGCGGATGCGTTGACGGTAGACCTGCAGCTCGTCGAGGCGGCGGAGCGCGTCGACGAGGAGCCCCTGCGTGGACATGTGGATCTGCGACTCGGCGAGGACCTCCTCGGAGACCCGCGCGAAGGACCACACGCCGGACTCCATCGCGAGGAGGCGATCGAAGATCTCCTTGAGCTGCGCCTGGACCATCGACCACAGGTCGTGGGCGGCGATGAAGCCGAGGTCGACGCAGCGCTGACCGATGCGGCGCTCGCCGCCTTCGAGCACCTCGTCGAGTTGTTCGCGCGAGATCTTCCCGCGCGTGACGAGGAGCTCGCCGAGGCGATCGTCGGGCGCGCTCGAGGAGGCCCACACGACGTCGCCGTTGTGCATGTAGATCGAACGCTCGACGTCGCCCGTGGAGACGGTGAGGACGCCCGTCTGGTAGCCCGACGCGAGGAACCCGATGAAGTCGATCACCGAGAGGCCGGCTTCGTCCATCGTCCCCGCCGCGACGACCTGGCGCTGCGCCTTGTCGTCGCTCACCTCCGACGGCGCGAGCGCGCGCAGGACCGCCCAGCCGTGACCCGTGGGGAGCACCTCCGCGCGTCGCAGGCGATCGCGGAGGATGTCGCGCGTCGCCTGTTCGGGCGCCCGCATCCGCCCGTCCGGGAGGAGCTCGACGATGAGGCGCCGGTCGTCATCGGACAGCGCTTCGAGATCGTCGGTCGACGGGAGGGCGTCGTTGGGATCGGTGAGCGGCAACGGGGTCGTCGTCCTATAGGCGTTTGTCGAGGACGATCGTGACGCCCTGATCGCCGGGGTTCACGCCGGTGAGGGGCTTTTCGTTGATCACGTCTCCGTCCTCCTTCGTCATCGCGTTCCCGTCGCGGTCGAGCCGCGCGTAGATGTCGAACGGCCCCGCGAAGGGCATCCCGGGCATCATGACGTCCGCGGCGCTCACGGTGAAACGGGCCGGGAACGCGTCGGCGTCGATCTTCTTCGCGGCGACCGGCGGGCCGCGGTTCGGCATCCCCTGGTTGCGCACGATGAGGAAGATCGTCCCTCGCCCCTCGTTCTGAAGCGCTTCCGACAGCTGGATCTGACCCTCGATGGGGGCGGCGGCCGCGGCGGCCGGCGGCGCGGCGGGCGGCGGGCTCTCGTCGCCCTTGGCGGCCATCGACGGCGCCGGCCCACCCTGGAACGGACTCACCGTCTTCGGCTCGTCCTTGTTCATCACGTAGATCACGACGACGAGCGCCATCAGGATCGCGACGAAGAAGAGGAGGTTGCTGCCGATGTTCGAGGTCGGCGCTTTCTTCGGAGGCGGCGGCGCCGCGGCCGCGGCGCGCGGGGTACGCGCGGCCTTCGGCTTCTCGGGCGCCGCGCTCACGGCGGGCGCGGGCCGCGCGCCGACGAGCTTCGCGCCGCACTCGGAGCAGAACTTCGCGTCCGCCGGTATCTCGGCTTGGCACTTCGGGCAGCCGGGGGGCGGGGCGATCGAACCGCCACAGGCCTTACAGAAGCGCGCGCCGGATCGGTTCTCGGTCGCACACTCCGCACACGTCACGCCGGCGGGAGGATCCTGAGTTGCGGTTTGTCCCATCGCGGCGAATCTAGCGGAACTTCAGCGCCCCATGAACTGCTTTGGGTTCGAGTACGACCCACACCGACAGGACCGACGCGCCCCAACGAAATCCGCGCGACGCAGCGCGCTTCACGCTGGGCCCCAACGAATTCCGCGCGACCGGATCCGCATTTCGTTGAGCCGCAACGAGGCGGAGGCCACGGCGCCCAAAACCCATTGCGACACAACGTGTCGCGGACGACGTGGCGCGCAGGACGAGTGGCGACGTTGTGTTCCGGGCCATCGCCTCCGCGATCCGTTGGGCCGCAACGCAGCGCGCCGGATCTGTGTGCGATCCCGATGCGCGCGAGACTGAACCGGCTGTGGACCGTTCTGTGAGTTCTGGGGACGGCGACGGACCGTCGATCGACGGACCCAAGAGAAGTGTCGAGTTTTCGACACCTTGCGAGGCCCCGCGCACGCCGCGGAAAAAACGCCCTTGATCGCGTGCTTGGCGGATCGGAGGTTGGGCCCACGCGGACGACGTGGCGATGGCGAGCGAGCGCACGAACACGGTACTGCGGCGACGGCCCGATTGTCCCGGGGCCCTCCGGGACAACCCAGCGTCGCCGAAGGACCGATTGCGCGCTCGACGCCGCAAACGATGCGCTTGTCGGGAGGGCGCTGCGTTGGTTGCCGAAGCCCGGATCCCACGCACGGCGGGTCTCGCCGTCCAGGGGTCCGGAGGGAGGTAGCAGTGGAGGTTCGGCGCGAGGGAGATTGATTCTCGGCGCCGAGCGCGTGGTCTCGAGGCTCGATTCGCCGGCCACGTCGTCCGCACTTTCGGTTGCCGAAGGCCCCCGAACCGGGGTGTGCTCGCGCCATGAAGTGGGCCGCCTGGGCGCTCCTCGCGCTCGCCGTGGGCTGTAAGGAGACCTCGAGCCCCGCCGACGGGCCGCGCGACGCGGGCCCCCGCGTGGGGCGCTTCGACCTGCCGCCCACCCGCGACGACACGCGGTTCGTGAAGATCCGGAACCTGCTCCGCGAGCCCCCCGAGTCCACCAACCGCGCCACCAAGCTGTATCCGCTCGTCGCGCCGGTCTGCACGGACTCGGCGGCCCGCGAGGACTTCCTGGAAGTCGCCGAGTGGTCGACCTCGTTCTCGACCGAGGAGAACTACCTGCCGACGCAGCTCGCCATCGACACGATCGAGCACGTGGCCACCGCCTGCTTCCGGACCGGCCCCGACGGGGCGCTCGCGCTGCTCGAGGGCGCCGAGAAGTTCGTGACGTCCCCGCGCCTCGACGTGATCCGGGCCCGGCTCCTCGCCGCGCGCGAGGACTTCGCCGGCGCCGAGGCGGCCGCCCGCCGCGCCATGGAGGCCGGCTCCATCCACGCGATCGCGCTGACCGCGAACATCCAAGCGCAGCGCGCGCGCGACGGCCGCGAAGGCTACGAACCGGGCATGCTCTCCGAGGCGATCGCGACGGTGTCCGTCGAACCCGACGGCAAGTGGCAAGCGATCGACCTGACCGCGGTCCTCTCGACCCACGCGCGCCTCCTCGCCGAGCGCGCGGTCTGGGAGACCGGCGACGCCGAGAAGAAGACGCTCCTCGAAGCAGCCGGAATCTACCGGCGCCTCTCCGTCTCGCCGTTCATCGCGGCCATCCGCACCCGCGCGCTCGACAACCTCTGTTTCGACGCCGAGATCGTCGCCGCCCCGGACGCGTGCCAGCGCGCCGCCGTCGAGACGCTGAACCTCGGCGCGGCCGTCCGCGCCAAGGTCCCGCTCGACAGCGGCGGCTTCGACACCAAGCGGCACGCCGCGCTCGAAGAGATGAAGGCGAAGCTCGCGTCGCTCGAGCGCGGGGCGGTGGTCCTGTGGATCGCGCGCGGCGACGAGTCGGAGCTGCTCGAGTGGGTCCGCCCCGCGGCCGAGCTCCTCGAGGTAATCGCCAAGAAGAAGGTGCGCGTGGTCGTCGTCGACCGCACGTCCACGAAGCGCGCGAGTCGGCTCGTGGACCGAATGTTCGAGCTCGCCGGCGCCGAGCCCACGCGCCGCATCGACGCGCAGCGCGACACGTTCGCGATGCCGTGCATCACCGCGATCCTCGCGGACCGGCGGACGCCCACCGCGTGCCCGCTCGACGACGCCACCAAGAAGGCGCTGGAGTCGATGCGGCCCTTCGGGGTCGGCGTCCTCGTGGGACGGGACCTCGACGGGGAGCTCGACGACCTGCGCCTGTACGAGCTGCCGTCGCTGTTGTTGTCGTTCCGCCAGTCGCTGTCGAAGAAGGGCCCGGACGCCTGGTTGAAGAGCGTTTCGGACGTCCACCTGTTCGCGCCGTGAGTGTCCTCTTCCTGCTCGCTGCGGCCGCGGCCTCGAGCGCCGCGCCAGCCGAGAAGGGCGTCGCGCTCGGGCTGTTCTCCGCGGACCCCGACTACCGCTACGAGGCGCTGCTCGACGAGATCGTCGAGACCGGTGCGACGCACGTGTCGATCACCTGGGTGTGGTGGCAGGCGAACGTCACCGCCACCGAGATCCGCCGCGTCCCCGGGGGGAGCGCGACCGACGCGCAGATCCTCGAGACGATGAAGCTCGCGA
>JAUHYN010000367.1 GCA_030426505.1 bacterium
CCGTTCTATTCTGATCCCTTCGTGCGCGAGAGCCCACGGATCAGCTTCCACTCTTCAGCGCTGACCGGCTGTACGGACAAACGGTTCCCCTTCCGCAGGAGGGCCATCCCCTCGAGCTCGGGCGTCGCCTTCATCCTCGGCAGGGAGACCGGGTGCTTGAACGCCTTGTCGGCCTTGATGTCCACCATGAACCACCGCGGGTTCGCGGGGTCGCTCTTCTCGTCGTGGTACTTCGACTTCGGGTCGAACTGCGAGTCGTCCGGGTAGCCCGCGCGCACCACCGTCGCCGTCCCCATGATCGCCTGGGGCTTGGTGCTCGAGTGGTAGAAGAACACCTGGTCGCCCTCCTTGATCTCGTCGCGGAGGAGGTTGCGGGCCTGGTAGTTGCGCACGCCATCCCACGAAGTGGTCTGGTCCTTCGCCGCGCAGAGGTCGTCCCAGGAGAACGCGTCGGGTTCGCTCTTCATCAGCCAGTATCGTCGGGGCATCGTGGTCGGTCCTTTCAGCGGTTGTGCAGGCGCGGCTCGAGCGGCGCGTCGTCGATGACGGCCGCCTCGTGCGCGGAGACCTCGGCGAGCCGAACCGCGACGTCCGACGGCGCGAAGATCGCCTCCGCGAGATCCACGTACATGCGGTGGTGCCGCGCTTCGCACGCGAGCAGTGAGGTGTAGAGGTCTTCGAGCTGCGGGTCCTCGAGGCGCGCGGCGAGGATCTTCATCCGCTCGCAGCTCCGCGCCTCGATCAGCGCGCAGCACAGGAGTGTGTCGAGCAAGCGGTCCGGCTCCGTGGACCGGACGATCGTCATCAGCTTCCCCGCGTACGGGCTCGGCCGCTGACGCTTGTACTCGAGCCCGCGCGACTCCATCACCGTGAGCACCTGCTCGAAGTGTTCGAGCTCTTCGCGCGCGAGCTCCGAGAGCGGACGCATCAGCGCGACGTGCTGCGGGTACTTGAAGATGAGGTTCACCGCAGTCGACGCGGCCTTCTTCTCGCAGTGCGCGTGGTCGAGGAGGATCTCGGGCATCGCGTCGAGCGCGCGCTCGACCCACCCGTCCTCGGTCTCGCGCTGAAGGTGCAGCACGCCGTGTGACTAACGAACGTGTCACCTCGCGCGCAAGGGTTCAGAGCAGCTCGTCGCGTCCGCGCGCCGCCGCGACGGCGAGGTCCACGCGATCCGAGCCCCAGTACAACGACGCCGGCCGCCCCTCGGGCTTCACGACCGTGGTCGGCGCCCCGAACGCTTGCGCCTCGACCGCCGCGTTGGTCGCGTCGAAGAGGGCCTGCTTCTGCTCGGAGGCGTTGGCGACGAGCGCTTCGCCGTCGAAGCCGCACTCGGTGGCGAGCTCGGCGATCACCTTCGGATCCGAGATGTCGCGATCCTCGCCCCAGTACGCAGTGAAGATCCGCAGCACGAGCTCCTTGGCTTCGGCGCTCTCGGTGCCCGTCGCGAGCGTGACGCGCAGCGGGAGGATCGAGTTCATCGGGAAGCGCGACGGCCACTTGAACGGGACGTCGAGCGTCGCCGCCTGACGCATCAGATCCGCGCCCATGAACTTTCGCTTCGGCTCGTTCATCTCGTACAGCGGGACCATCACCTGGCCGATCGCCTTGAACACCGCGCCGAGGAGCATCGGTCGCCACGTCGCGTGGTCCCCCAGCTGGCGCGACGCGCGGACGGTGCCGAGGTAGGCGAACGGGCTGGAGTAGTCGAAGAAGAAGTCGACCGGGTGCTGGAACGCGCCGTCCGACGCGATGGCCGCGGGCGACCCGCCGAGCGCGCGCTCGACGTCGGCGATTCGATCCTGCCCCCAGAACAGCTCGTCCCCTACGAAGAACGCGGGCGCGCCGAACACGCCGCGCTCGATCGCTTCGTCCGTGCGGCGGCGCAAGTCGTCTTTCACTTCCTGCGCGTCGATCTTCGCGAGCACGTCGGCGGCGTCGTGGCCCGTCTCGGTGAGGAGCTGCGCGAGCACCTCGCGGTCCCCGATGTCCCGCCCCTCGACCCAGTACGCGCGGTAGATGCGGTGGATGAGCGGCAGCGGCGTCCCCGCGACGAGCACGGCGCGCAGCGCTTCGACGGTGCGGAACGGGTGCCCGTCCGGCATCGAGTACTCGGCGCCGAACAGCTTCGCGTAGCGGACGAGATCGTTCGCGTTGTGGCGCGCCTTCTCCGCGCCGTGCGCCGAAAAGAGCTTCTGCGGGACGTCCAACGCGCGGAACACGCCGCCGAGGAGCATCGGCTTCACGACCAGCTCGGCGCCGGTGCGCTCGGCGAGCGCTTCGACCTGCGTCGAGGAGAGGTACGCGTACGGGCACGACGTGCTACCGTCCGGCGCCATGACGGTGCGAAACGTCCTGTACGCGGCGTTCTGCCTGGTCTGTCTGCTCGCGCTGATCTGGCCCGGGTACGCGATGTTCGGGAATCGCGTGGAGCCGCTCGTACTCGGGCTGCCGTTCTCCATGTTCTGGAACGTGCTGTGGGTGCAGCTCTCGTTCGCGGCGATCATCGCGTATCACGTCACGCGACCGGGGCGCTGAATCGATGCCCTCGACCACCGTCGTCCTCGCGATCAGCGCAGGCTACCTCGTCGCGTGCCTCGTCCTCGGGATGTGGCCGAGCAAACAGTCGAGCGACTCGAGCGAAGGCTTCGTCGCGGGCGACCGCGGCCTCGGGCTGCTGCTGATGTACTTCATCACGGGCGCGACGATCTTCTCCGCGTTCGCGTTCCTAGGCGCCCCCGGCTGGGCCTACTCGAAGGGCGCGGCCGGCTTCTACATCCTCGGGTACGGCGCGCTCGGGTTGGTGCCGTTCTACTTCATCGGTCCGCGCGCCTCGCGCGTGGGGCGCGCGTACGGCTTCGTCACGCAGGCGCAGATGATGTCCGTGCGCTTCGAGCTCCCGGCGATCGCGGGGATGATGTCGATCGTCAGCGTCGTCGCATTCGTCCCGTACCTCGCGCTGCAGATGCAGGGCGCGGGTTACGTCGTGGAGACGATGACCTCGGGCGAGGTGCCGGCGTGGGTCGGCGCGCTCGTGGTGTACATCGTGGTCACGGCGTACGTGTTGAAGAGCGGCGTGCTCGGCGTGGGGTGGACGAACACGTTCCAGGGCATCTTCATGATGGCGCTCGCGTGGGGCCTCGGCCTGTACCTCCCGCATCACCTCTACGGCGGGATCGAGGAGCTCTTCACGCGCATCGCGGCGGAGCGACCGGATCACCTGCTCGCGCCGGGGAAGACAGCGGGCGGGGCGCCGTGGTCGTGGTCGGAGTACTCGTCGGCGGTGGTCATCTCGATCGTCGGCTTCTCGATGTGGCCGCACCTCTTCATGAAGTCGTTCACCGCGAAGAGCGAGGAGACGATTCGGCGGACGGTGCTGCTCTACCCCACGTTCCAGATCTTCTTGGTGCCACTGTTCATCATCGGGTTCTGCGGCGTGTTCTTCGAGCCCGCGCCGGAGCGCGCGGATCAGATCCTCCCGCACATCCTGATGAACACGAAGATCCCGTCGGTCGTCGTCGGGTTGTTCTGCGCGGGCGCGTTGGCCGCGTCGATGTCTTCGGGCGATGCGATGGCGCACGCCGCGGCGTCGATCGCGATCCGCGACGGCGTCGTGGAGGCCGCGAAGAGGCCCCTCACGCCCGCGGTCGAGCGGCGCTGGATTCGCATCGTCGTCGTGCTGGTGATGATCGCGGGGTACGGCGTCGCGATCGTCTACAAGGGCTCGCTGGTGTTCCTCCTCCTCACGACCTACGGCGCCGTCGTGCAGTTCGCGCCCGGCGTGGTGTCGTGCCTGTACCTGCCGAACGTCCGCGGCCGCGCGGTGCTCGCGGGGATGATCGCCGGCTCGATCGTCACCGGAATCTTCGTCGCGTTCCCCGAGTGGCGCCCGTTCGCGGTCCACGCCGGGGCCTACGGCCTCGTGGTGAACGTCGTCGTGCTCGTCCTGACGAACCTCGGCGCGACCGCCCGCGACGAGGCGCGGCGCTTCGTCGAGTGCGCCGCGCGCGAAGAGAGCTAGTGCCTGCGCCGTAGCTTTGCTGCGGGCTCCCTACCGCTGACAGGCGTACGAGGTCAGCGCGGTCACGGGGCGCGCGTCGTCGATCCCGATCACGGTCGCGAAGATCGGCTGCCCCGCGCGGTCGTAGACGTTGCGGAAGCCGAAGTCCCACGTCCCGTCGCCGTCACGATCGGTGCGCCCTTCGAGGCGCTGCCCGTCGTCCGTCCAGGTGTTCTCGCTCCGCATGTCGACGCGGCCGTCTCCGTCTCCGTCCTGCACGACCGAGAGCGTGTGACCGTCCGCGTCCCGCGTAGTGGTCACGCGTGAGGTCAGCCGTTCGTCGAGGTCGTACGTCGAGACTTCCTCCGTCGCGCCGTCGAAGACGGTCCGAGTGATCACGCCGCGCACCCGATCGATCGTCTCGACGAGGCGATCCGAAGCGTCGTACGTGTGCGCGAGGTCGCGCAAGTTGCGCGGGCCGCGGAACGTCACCTCCGTGAGGGGGTTGCCGTTGGCGTCGTAGGTGACGCGGCGCCCGAAATCGATCACGCCATCCACGTTCGAGTCCGTCTCCGCCGACAGCTCGCGCTCGGCGGCGTCGTACGTCGTCGTCCGGCGCTCGAGGATCCGCTCGCCCTCGCGCAGCTTCTCGTAGACCTCGCGCTCGAGCGTCGCATCGGCGCGACGCGTGAACACGTGGCGCTCGATCAACAGCGCCCCCGAGCGCTCGGCGCGCTCCCACGTGCGCCGAGCGAGGCCGCGCTCGCCGTAGACGTAGACGGTCGTCTCCACCCGCCCCTCGCCGAGCCACGCCTCGCGCTCCGACAGCGGGCGGCCCTGGTCGTCGTAGGTGTTCGCGCGCTCGAACAAGCGCGTGTCGTCCTCGTCATCGATGGTCTCCGTGAGGAGGCGCCCCTCGCCCGCCCACGTGCGTACGGTGTCGCGGACCGCGCCGCCGTTGTCGATCCGCTCGTGGACGATGTTGCCGTCGGCGTCGTACTCGACCGTCCGCACCCAGGGCGCCTCGGAGATGATGCGCGTCTCACGGACGATGCGGTCTTCGTCGTCGTAGGCGTAGGTCCGGACGTCGTCGAGGGTGCCGTCGATACGATCGTCGAAGGTCGTTCGCGCGACGCGCCCGGCGTCGTCGTACTCGAACGTCTGCACGTGACTGGTGGGGATCACGAAGCCGAGCGGGATCACGACATCGTCGATCACGAGCCGCGTCTGCCGGGTCGGGCGGCCCTCGGCGTCGAGCTCGGTGGTGATGCGCTCGCCCACGCAGCCGTTGGCGTCGAGGTGCTCGACGACGCACGACGACTCGAACGGAGTCGCGTTCGCGACGTCCGCCTCCGTGAACGCGATCGTCGCGGGGTGATCGCACCCTTCGCTCGAGACGACCGGCACCTCCGGGAGCGGCACCTCGGGCTCCATCGACGTGGGCGGGGGCGGCGCCGGCGGCCGGGGCGGCTCGGCGAGCGGCTCCTGACTCGCTCGGCACCCGACCAACCCGACCAGGACCCACGCGACGACCGCCGCGACTCGCACCACGTTCATGCGTCGAGTTTAACCCCGACGCATGATCCCGAGCATCGGAATGATCCGAACGCGACTATACGACTGATCCGAACATCAGAGCGGCTGCGCTTCGAGCAGCTGAATCGCCTCCAGCGCCGCCTCGGCGTCCGGCGCGTCCGGCGCGAGCGCGAGGTAGCGGCGGTACTCGGTCGTCGCCTCCTCGTTCCGCTTCAGGTGCTGGAGCACCGCCGCGAGCTCGAAGATCGCCGGCGCATAATCCGAGTCCGCATTCAGCGCGCGCCGGAACTGCGTCTCGGCCGCCTCGGGCTTCCCGATCGACAGATACGCGCGGCCCATCCCGAGGAACGCCGCCGCCGGGTTCCGACCCGACTCGGCCGCCGTCTCGTACTGCAAGAGCGCCTCGTACGGGCGGTCCGCCTCGAGCAGCTCCTGCGCGCGACGCAGCGACGCGTTCCGCACGCGCTCCGCGCCCGGGCCATCGTCGGCGCGCGCGAGCGGGATCGGCGCAGGCGTCATGCTCGCGTTCATGCTCGGCAGCGGCGCGCCGCCGCGCACAGCCGTCTCGCTGTCGATCACGGGCTCGTCGGCCTCGGCCTCGGCCTCGTGCTCGGAAGGGAGCGCGTCGATGTGCGCGCGCGCCGCTTCACTCTCGACGGTCGCGTCGTTCGCCGCGGGCGCCTCGTGGCGCGGCGCCTCCGCTTCGGCCCGCGGGTCCGGGCGCTCGGGCGGGCGCGCGTCGGTGGGCAGGCGCGCGTCGTCGGTGGTAGGCGCGATCGGCGCGTCCTCTTCGTCCGGGTGCTCGCCCACCGGGACCACCATCGGCGGATCCACGAACGGCTTGCCGACGTCGAAGGCGTCCTCGATCTGCCCCATCGTGCTCGGTCCGCGATCCGCGAGCGCGACCACCGCGACGGCGACCACCGCGGCGATCGACGCGAAGACCAGGCCGGTCGTCAGGCGACGTCGCCAGACGAAGCGCCGGACCATCCGATCCGCTTCGCCTTCGCTCATCGCGGAGCGCTGAGACTCGGACAGGGGGTGCGACCGCAGGTCGACGGGGAAGCTGGGATAGGTGCTCATGACTCGTCCTCCGAGCGCGCACGCAGCGCGCGCGACGTAACAAGAGCACGGGCCGGGCCAACCCCGGTCTACACCGCCGGCAGGCCGATCGTTGTCCTGTCTCGCACCACGCGTGGCATTCGGCCACGAGCGCTCCGCGCGCCGCGCCCGGACGCGAACCGCGGACTCAACCTTGGCGCGGCGGCTCCCAGGGCTCGCCGGCCGAAGGCGCGCCCTCCGGGATCCCCATCGACGGCGTGGGGCGCTTCTTCAGCTCTTTGATCGCCGCGAAGCCGCGCACCATCGGGATGATCAGGAAGACGCGCGCGACGATGCCGCCGATCGGCGGCGAACCGCCCGCCCCCGCCATCATCACGACGCTCGCGATCCCGTCCAATGCGAACAACCCGACGGCGAAGCCGAGCGCGATCGGCGATCGGAACTTCATCACGAGGAAGCCGAGCCCCGCGTAGAGGAGCGCGACCACGAGCGACTCGATCCCGAGCCCGAGCCGCGCGAGGAACTCGACCTCGAACACACCCGCGACGATCCCGAGCACCGCGTTCAAACCGGCGACGAAGAAGATCATCGAGTACGCCGCCTTCAATCGCTCTTCGGGATCCGATCCCGAGCCGGGGAGCGGCGCACCGTCACGCGTGACCTGGAGCTCCGCCGCCATCCCGGTCACGAGCTGCACCTTCAACGTGGTGCCGTCGCCGAGCGGGAACTCTTGCCCGGCCTTCAACGCCTTCTGATTGGGGATGACGCCGAGCTCGCGATCGTCGAGCGCGACGACGATGTTCTTCCACAGACCCTTCCAAGTGAGCGTGACTCGCTTGGGTCCGCCGGGCTCGAGCGCGAACTCTTTCTTGGGCATGCGGGCGAGGCTATCACCCTCGCTTGTCGGTCGTCTTCCGCGTCTTCTTCGCCTTGCCGGCCTTCCGCGCGCGCCTCGCGGCGGTGGCCTGCTTCTTCGGGTTCATCGCGGCCTTCTTCTTACCGCGCTCGACCGGCTTCTTCTCCACCTTCTCCTTGTGGCTTCGGTAACCGACGAGGAGCGGGAT
>JAUHYN010000368.1 GCA_030426505.1 bacterium
ATCGGCGTGCCGCCCTCGAGCCCGTCCTGCCCGGGCGCGCCCATCGGGCCCTGCACCCCGGTCGCGCCGGTGGGCCCGGTCGGACCGGGCGCCCCCATCGGGCCCTGCGGCCCCGCCGCGCCGGGCACGCCGTCGGGGCCGGAGCACGCGACGAGCGTCACCGCGAACAGACCGATGCGTGCGGCGGACGCGAGGACGGGAGCGAGTGAGGCGGTCACGTGGCCTCAATTCGCCACGCGCCGCCCGTCGAGTCAACGCCGGGGCGACTTCAGCGCGGGAGGTACTTCGCGGGGTTCACGGGCTTCGGCCCCTCGCGGAGCTCGAAGTACACGCGCGGCGAAGGGACGCCGCCGCTCTGCCCCACGACGGCGACGACGTCGCCGAGGCCGACCTTTTGCTGCTCGCGCACGCAGTTCGTCGCGTTGTTCGCGTAGATGGTCGCCATCCCGTTGTCGTGCGCGACGATCACGATGTGCCCGTAGCCAGGCTGCTCGCCGGAGAACAACACCGTGCCGGATGCGGCGGCGCGGATCGGCGTGCCGGCGGGCGCGGCGATGTCGAGGCCTTCGTGCGGCAGCCCCTCGATCGTCCCGTAGCGCGCGACGACGACGCCCCCGACGACCGGCCACGCGAAGCCCTCCTTCGATCGCTCGAGCGTGGGCATCGGCTTGGCCGTGCAGTCGAACGTCGTCTCCATCGGCGGCGGCGCCTCGGGCGCGGGACCGACCTCGGGCGGCGGGTTCGCGGTCCCGGCGTGGGCCTCGGCGACGAGGCCCGGGATCAGAAGCTCCTGTCCGATGGAGAGCTTGTCGGGGCGTTCGAGTTCGTTGAGCGCGACCAGCTCTTCGAGCGCGACGCCGTACTTCTTCGCGATGCCGTACGCGGTGTCGCCGGACTCGACGCGGTGGACCCGGTGCGTCTTCCGCATCTCGAGCCGCGTCGCGGGCGGGCCTTGTCGCGCAGCGCAGGCGGCGAGCGCGAAGAGCGCGAAGAGCGCGAGGCCGCGTCTCATCGCACGGGCACCAAGTGCATCTCGGGTGGAGGGAGGCGCCCCTCGGCGCGCGAGAAGCCTTCGAGCTCGAGCGCACCGATCGGCCCTTCGAGTGCGCGCGCGTTCGTCTGGTCCACCGACAGCGGCGTGACCGAGACGACGCCGTCGACGATCGCGTTGCAGTCGCTCCCCGGGAAGTCGTGCGGATCGGCCGGCACGCCACCGATCCAGAAGTACGGTGTGCCGCGCGGATCTTCGCGGCGCGCGACGGAGTGCCGGAAGAGGCGGTGCCCGAGGAACGTCATCTGGTACGCGGTCGGCTCGCCGCCCGGGACGTTCACGTTGAGCGTCGTGTTGCTCGGGAGGCCCTGCGTGAGCACGCGCTGAGCGACCGCGGCCGCGAACCGCGCGGCGATCTCGAAGCTGCCGTTCGCGACGTCCACCAACGACACGGCGATCGACGGGATGCCGAGGAGCGTCCCCTCGATCGCGGCGCCTACGGTGCCGGAGTAGTGGACGTCGAAGCTCAGGTTCGGGCCCGCGTTCACGCCGGACACCACGAGGTCCGGCGTGCGGTCGAGGAGTTCGTGGACGCCGAGGTACACGCAGTCCGCGGGCGAGCCCTCGACGGACCAGCGATCCGTGGAGTGTTCGTGGCACCGAAGGATGCGGTGCAGGCTGATCATGTGCGAGACGCCGGAGCAGTTGCGGTCGGGGGCGATGACGACCACGCGTCCGAGCGGGCGGAGGGCGTCGGCGAGGTAGTCGATCCCGGGCGCGTGGATCCCGTCGTCGTTGGTGACGAGGATGAGGCGTTCGTCGGAGGCCATCGCGTGTGTTCGAACCATCTACGCACGCATTCGGCAAGGCCGCGCTTCTTTGGCGCGCTCAACTCGCGAGGCGCGCGGTGTCGGCCATGATCGCGAAGTCCTCCCGCTCGAACGGGGGCGCGTCGAACGGCCACGGCGCGTCGAGGTGACACAGCACGCGCTGCTGCACGGGCGCGGGCGACGGATTCACCTTGGCGACCGCGAGATCGATCTTCACGGCGCGGGCCAAGAGCCGCACGAGGTCCGGCGCGTAGTAGCGCGGCACGAACCCGAGCGCGGTGCCCTCGGCGAGGACCTGCACGGCGTTGGGATCGTCCGCGTTCGTGGCGTCGTGGCGGAGCGTGAGCGCGGCGCCCGGCTCCAGCGAAGCGGCGAGCGCCTGCGCGGCCTCCGACCGGTGCCGCAGGCCATGCACGAAGAAGTCGATCACGAGGCGCCCGGACTTCGGCTCGAGCGGGAACGGGAAGACCTCGAACGTGTCGGTGGAGCGGCGGCCCTGGCTGCGCGCGAGGATCAGGAGCGGCTCCGGCGCTTCGTCGTCGAGGTTCAGGCGCCGCAGGTACGCGCGGAACTCTTCGCGCGCGGACGACATGATGCGGTTGTTGAACATCGGGAAGAGCACCTTCGCGCGGTACACCCGCGAGGGATCCGGGAAGGCCGGCAACGGTCGGAGCGCGGCGCGGCGGTGCGCGTTCTCGAAGCCACGCACGTAGACGAACTCGAACGCCTCATCCTCGTGCGTGAGGCGCCCGATCGGGAACCACTGGCGGGACTTCTCGTCCTGCCAGGCGAGGAACACCGTCTTCACGCGCCGACCACCTCGGCGATCCGCTGCGTGTTCACGACGATCATCCTAGCAGCGAGCCGCCGGTGGACGGCCGAAATCCTGTCGTCCGGCAATCGCTCGAATAGATTTTCGACCTCCGACGCCGTGATCCGCGCCAGCCGCGCGTACCAGGCCCGCCCCGCGGCCGGGTGGAGCGCCGCCGCGGCCTCGAACGCCTCGAGCGTGGTCAGCGGCTTGGTGGCCTCGCGCGAGGCGTAGAACGCCGACCGCGCCCGCGCGACGTAGGCCTCCACGGTCACGCGCGGGTCCCCACCCTCGACTCTGAGCCTCGCCTTCCGCTCCGGCTCGTTGCGGCCGAGGGACGACGCGTGGTCGTAGGTCGGCGCCAGACTCGCCGCATCACCGCGCATCGTGACGGCCCAGTTCTCGTGGTGGCGATCAGTGTTGCCGATGACGGCGTCGAGCATCAGGTAGCCGACCATCTGCGCGGTCGCGGTCCACGGCTCGATCGGCGGCGCCTCGAGCGGCGTGGGCGACGCCTCGAAGTGTTCGAGCGCCGACATCACGGCCTGAACGGTGTGCTGACCGACGTGGTAGCGCTCCTCCTGCGGGTACTCGTGGTCGAGCCCCATGAGGAGCTCGTTGCCGTGGTGGAGGTGTTCGTGTGGCGCGAGGAACGTGGGGGAGACGATGCCGCGCGTCCCTTCCAACTCCGCGAGCTCGACGTCCGCCGCGGGGACGCCGATGGCGTGCGCGAGCTCGGCCGCGATCTTCTCGGACCAGTCCTCGTTGTCGCGCCCTCGCTTGAATAGAATCTTGTCGTCGTTCTCGTCGTAGTACCAGAACTTGAACTTCGTCCCGAGGGTCTCGTCCTCGCGACGCGCGTGCGGCGGGACGATGACGACGTCGAACGGTTCCACGGCGGCGAGATGATAGAGCGATTCGCGGCTCGGCGCGTGTGCGAGAAAGGCGAAGGCCCGCGACACCTCGTGGGCGCCGCGGGCCTTCGTGAATTCGCTTCGACAGTCGGGGCGAAAGGATTCGAACCTTCGACCCCTTGACCCCCAGTCAAGTGCGCTAACCAGACTGCGCTACGCCCCGTCGACTTCGCGAAACCGTCAGATAGCGAGAGCCACCGACCGGTGTCAACAACCATCACACCCCGCGCGGGGCGCCGCTTCAGACGAGCACCGCGCCCGCGTTGAAGGCCGCGGCCTGGCCCTGGAGGGCGTCGTTGAGCGAGGCCCGCTCGTCGGAGACGAGGGCCACCAGCTCGAGGATCTGCGGGTGCGTCATGATCAGCTCGTCAAACTTCTTCTTCGACAGGCGCAGCACGAAGCAGTCGGACATCGCCGTGACGCTCGCCACCGTCGGCTGATTCGTGAGCAGCGACATCTCGCCGAACATGTCCCCCGGCCCGAGCGACGCGAGCACGAGCTTGTCGCCGCCCGGCTGGTCCTTCGCGACCTCGAGCGCTCCGTACAGGAGGATGAACAGGCCCGTGCCCTTCTTCCCCTCCTCGAGGAGCACCTCGCCCTCGACGAAGTTCTTGCTCTTGAACATCTCCATCAACGCGCGGCGCTCGTCCGACGAGAACGGCGCGAACAGCGGGTGCGTCGCCATCGCGGTGGAGAGGAGGCGCTGCCGGTAGAAGTTTCGCAGCACCGCCGCGACGCTCGGGTACTCGCGCACGACGTGGTCGAGCACCTCCTTGTTGATCTCGAAGATCTGCGCTTCCTCTTCGACGATCACGGACGCGGTGCGCGCGCCGTCCTGGAGCAACGCCATCTCCCCGAAGAACGCGCCGTCGGTGAGGATCGCGAGGTCGACGTCCTTGCCGTCCGGCCCGCGCCGCGTGACGCGCACGCGCCCCGACGCGACGACGAAGAACGAGTCCCCGCTCTCCCCTTCGCGGATCACGTACTCGCCCGGCTCCATCTCGCGCATGTCCATCTGCACGAGCAGCTCGATGAACGCGTTCTTCGGGAGGTCCGAGAACAGCGGGATCTGCGGGCGCGCGACATCGCCGATGGATCCTTCCACCGAACGCTCCACGGGCTCCGTCAGCTCGATGACCGGCGCGTCCTCCGCGATCTCGGCCTCGTCGACCGCGACCACCTCCGCCTGCGCGGGCGCCGCGTCGACGTCCTCGATCCGGATGACGCCGTCCCACGTCCCCTCGGGCACCGGCGCCGAAGGGTCGGTCGGCTCCATCCCGATCGCGAAGCCCTCGCCGTCGTCGTCCTCGATCTCGAGCTCTTCGTCCGAGACGTTCCCCGGCGCGGCGTGATCGCGGTGCGCTTCCGCGTCGGCGGCGACCTCGAGCGGCTCGTCCCCGTCCGCGGTGTGCGAATCCTCCGAGAGCTGCGAGAGCAGCGACGCGATCTCGGAGGACGTGTCCGCCTCCTCGTCCACCTCGACCTCGGGCGTGTCGAGCGCGGCGGCGTCCACGGTGATGTCGAGGACCGAGTCCTCGATCCGCTCACCGACGATCACGCGGGGCGGCGCGTCCTCGACGGCCTCCCCGACGACGATGTCGAGCTCCGAGTCCTCGCCGACCACCGCGTTCGACGTCGGCCACGCCGCGGCGGGCGGCGCGCCCGAAGTGGGCCACGCCGCAGCCGGCGGCGCTCCGCCCGGCTTGGCCTCGGGCGTCGAGCTGGACGACGTCGGCCACGCGGGCGCCGAAGTCGACGCCTCGGGCGTGGAGCTCGACGAGCTCGGCCACGCCGGCGTATCCGCGATCGCGTTCGACTGCGGCCACGACGACGGAGCGTCCGTGGGTGCGTTGGGCGCCTCGAGCTTCACACCCGAGCTGCCCAGATCGATCATTCCGTACTCGGCGCCCGGGAAGTTGCCGTGCGACGGCGCGGAGATCCCCATCGCCTCCAACGTGACCGGCGGGCCCTCGGTGGCGGCGGCCTGCGGCGCGGGCGTGCCGCGGCGCTTGGCGTACAGGTCCGCGAGCATCGCCTGCGTGTTGGTGTGGTCGGGGTCGACGCCGAGGATCATCTTGCACACCGCGATCGCCTTGAGGAGCAGGCCGTCCTCGGCGTACGCGCGCGCGACAGGTTCGTACTCATGCACCGCCGCGCTGAAGTTCCCCATCTTGCGGTGGATGTCGCCGAGCTTGAGCCGACACTGCAGCTCCGTCGGGTCCTCGAAGACGACGCGCTCGTAGAGCTTCAGGGCGTCCTTCAGATCCCCGTCGGAGTAGGCGCGCGACGCCTTGTCTTTGAGCTTCCTCTGCTTGTCGCCCATCGTCAGTCCTGACCGCGCGTCGCCGTCGGCACGGTCCCCGCGATCGTGCGCGCGAGCTGGATCGCGAGGTCCTCGACCAGCGCCGCCGCCATCGGCCGCGACACGTCGGTCCCCACCGGCGCGGCGTCATCGCCATACCGCATCGAGCGGTCCTTCGCCCAGCGCCCCTCGGGCGCCGCGGCGTCGGGCATCGACGCCGTCGCCTCGCGCGCCCCCGCGAGATCCGCGCGCACCACACACGCCAGCGCGCGGAGCCGACGGACCGCCCACTCGGCGTCGCCCGCTTGTTCGAGCGCTTCGGCCGACGGCGCGCGACCGTCCGCAGCGGCGATCGCGGCGCGCAGCAGCCCGCGCACGATCGGGAAGACGGCGTCGCGCGGGCCCTTGTCGAGGTCGCGGCGCGACTCTGCGATCACCGCGGAGAGCTCGATGCGCTCCGTGCGCTCCTCTTGGTCCTCGCCCCGCTCCTCTTCGAGCGCGGCGCGGCGGAGGATCCGCTCGTCCGGCGGGATCGCGCGCGGCGCGACCGTCGGCGGGATCGGCGCGGGCGTGAGCCCCAACAGCACGCGGCGCCGCGCCGCGAGCGTCGAGCCGGCCTCGAGCTGCTCGCGCCACGCCTCGAGCGTCGCCTCGTCGAGCGGCGCCTCCGTCGCGTGCCAGCGCGGCGCGGCGACGGCGGCCCTCGGCGCGGCTTCCTCTTCGACGCCCGAGTCCGGATCGACGCGCTCCTCGACGATCTCGAGGACGTCGTCCTCGTCGTCTTCGTCCTCGCCCCGTGTGTCGAACGCCTCGTCGAGGATGTCCGTCTGATCGTTCTCGAGCGCGGCGTCCGCCTCGTGCGGCTTGGGCGCGGGCGCCTCGAGCGGCGGGACGAGCACGAACGCGTCGTCCTCGAGCGAAGGGACCTCGGCGCGCGCCAGCGCTTCCCGCGCGACGGCGAGTTCGAGGAACGTGGCGAGCGACAGCGGCTTCGCGTCCGCGCCGAACAGCGCGAGGACGCGGTCCGAGCGCCCGAGGACGATCGCCGTCGCGGCGGTCGCGACGCGCGGCCCCAACGCGGCCGGCGGGAGCACCGGGAGGATCGCGCGGGTCGCCGACAACAGGTTCGACGTCGCGGCGAGGCGCGCGAGACACCGCGGGCTGTACGCGACCTGCGACAGCGCGCGCATCCGCTCCGCGCGGCTCAGCGTGCGCTCGGCGAGTCCGGCGAGCGTGGACGGGGTGAGGCCCTTCTTGTCCCCGCGGAAGTCGGCGGAGACGGCCTCGAAGTCCCCGAGGATCGAGTCTGCGGTCGACGGGTCGAGCCCGTGGTCGACGAGGACGTGGTGGATGCCGCTACGGCGGAGCGGCTCGTGACGGAGGCCGGTGTGCCCCGCGGGGACCATGCCGACCGCGACCTTCGCGACGATGAACGCGCCGAGGCTCGCGTGCAGGCCGTAACCGTGGACCGGATCGTCGCCCCAGACGGTGGCGAGGATCGCGGCGAAGCGGTCGTCGTACTCTTCGATCACCGCTTCGGGATCGACGACGAGCGAGTGCGCGGTGAGCGCGCGCGCGATCTCTCGGGCTTCGTCCTCCGCCGACGTCTCGGCGCCGGGCGCCTGCCGTTCGAGCGCGGACCACGAAAACGGCGCGGGGGTGACGGGTGCGGCCTCGGTCTGGGTCTCCATCAGGGAGGGGGAGAGTAACAGGACCGCGCAGAGCGCTGAAGACTTGGCGGTGGACGCGATGGGGCGGCGGCTCGAGGCTCAGAGGGAGCGCTTCTTCGGGCGCATGCTGTCGCGCT
>JAUHYN010000369.1 GCA_030426505.1 bacterium
GTACCCGTGCTGGCGCATGCACTCCACGACGTAGCGATCGCCCACGCCCGTCCGCACGACCTTACCGCCGACCTCCGCGAGCGAACGCTCCAACCCGATGTTCGACATCACCGTGCTGACGACGGTGTTCTCGTGCAGCTTCCCGCGCTCGATCAGATCGCGCCCGCAGATCGCCATCACCGCGTCGCCGTCGACGACCTGCCCGAGCTCATCCACGAGGATCACGCGATCCGCGTCGCCGTCGAGCGCGATGCCCGCGTCCGCGCCGTGCTCGATCACTGCCTGCCGTAGCCGCTTCGGGTGGACCGCGCCGCAGTCGTCGTTGATGTTCTTGCCGTCGGGCTCGTCGTACATCGTGATGACGTCCGCCCCGAGCTCCTCGTAGACCTGCGGCGCCACCTTGTAGGCCGCGCCGTTCGCGCAGTCGACGACCAGCTTCAGGCCGTCGAGCGAGCGCGCGCCGTCGAACGTGGTCTTCACGAACTGCACGTAGCGACCGCGGGCGTCCTCCATCTTGAGCGTCTTGCCGATCTCCAGCGCGGTCGGCCGAATCGAGTCGATCTCCCCCGAGTCGAGCAGCGCCTCGATCTCCGCCTCGATCTCGTCCGCGAGCTTGAAACCGTCCGGACCGAAGAACTTGATCCCGTTGTCCTGGAACGGGTTGTGCGACGCCGACAGCATGATCCCCGCGTCACACCGCATCGTCTTCGTGAGGAACGCGATCGCGGGCGTCGGCAGCGGCCCCGTCAACCGGACGTCCACCCCGAACGAGCAGACGCCCGAAGCGATCGCGAACTCGAGCATGTACCCGGAGATCCGCGTGTCCTTGCCGATGATGATCTTGTGCCGGTGCGAACCGCGCTTGCTGATGTGCGCGATGGCGCGCCCCAGCTTCAGCGCGACCTCCGCCGTCATCGGGTGTTCGTTCGCGACGCCGCGCACCCCATCCGTACCGAACAACTTCCGAGCGACCATGTCCGCACGCCTTATCGCAACGAAACCAAACCCGGAGCAAGGCGGCACCACGCATCCGCCACCCGCGCGACGTCGATCATCGCCGCCACGTCGTGGACCCGCACCATCGCCGCGCCGCCCGCGATCGACAGCGCGACCGTCGCCGCCGTCCCCATCTCGCGATCCTCGACCCCCTTCTTCGTGATCGCCCCGATGAAGCTCTTCCGACTCGTCCCCACCAATACCGGCGCGCCGAGCGCGGACAACGCGTCGAGGTGACGCAGCAGCTCGAAGTTGTCCTCCACCGTCTTCCCGAAGCCGATGCCCGGGTCGATCAGCATCGCCGCCGGATCGATCCCCGCGTCACGCCCCACCGCCATCGCGTCCGACAGCGCGGCCTTCACCGCAGTCACCACCCCGCCCTCGTACTCGAGCGGCCCCTCCTGCATCACCTCGGGGCGCGCCCGGGTGTGCATCAACGCGACCGCCGCGCCGGCCTCCGCCACGACACGCGGCATGTCCGCGTCGAACCGGAACGCGGAGATGTCGTTGACCAGGCACGCACCCGCCTCGAGCGCGCGCCGCGCGACGGCGGCCTTGGTGGTGTCGATCGAGATCCGCGTCGCCCCGCCCTTCACCAACCCCTCGATCACCGGCACCACCCGGGCGGTCTCCTCCTCGGCCGAGACCGCCGGGGCCCCCGGGCGCGTCGACTCCCCGCCGACGTCCACCACGTCCGCCCCCGCCTCGACCAGCGCCAGCCCCCGGGCCACCCGGGCCTCGACGGGCTCCATTCGCCCGTCCGAGAACGAATCCGGGGTGGCGTTCAGGATCCCCATCACGAGTGTCCGATGGCCAAGGGCGGGCCACAGCGATTGGATGGTCGGCACGCGGCGAATACGAAGCCCTGTGGCCAACGCTCGACATCGGACGATCGAGTGACGACAAACCGGATCCCTCTGCCGGAGAATGTAGGCTCGTGTCGGGCGTGAAGCTGAGTCGGGTCGCAGAACCCGTCCTTCGACAAACTGCGTTCTCCGTGGAGCAAATGGCTCCGGGCGGCGTCGAACGGCCCGAGTGTGGCGCCGTCCGGCCCGCGGATCTCGAACGCGGCGTCGCGCGCCTGACCGAGCTCCTCGGTCGGCCCGGCCAACGCGACGACGGTAAGAAGAACGCCCTCGCCCTCGTCCTCGAACGGACGCGCTCGCTGCAGGACATCATCCGGCGCGAAGGCACCGACGGCGTCGTCTACCTCAACGAGGCCGAGTTCGGCTTGCAACCTCGCTTGCGCTCCGCCGCGATCGAGATCGACTTCTCGTTCGGTGACAAGGACGGCAAGGTCTCCACCGAGGACATCCAAGAGGCCCGCCGCCACTACGGCCAGGTGCGCGGCCCGGTCGGCTGGAACCGCCTCCTCCTCACGGACGAGATCGAGCGCCGCCTCTACCCGGAGCGCACGCTCCGCTCGACCGAGGGCCTCCGCCTCCTCCCCGAGGACTGGCTCACCGGACCGCCGGACTCGCTCGCGCGCCTGAGGAAGGTCTGCCGTTACCTCGACGACAGCGCGCTCGCCCGGACCTACGCGGACATCGCCGCGCGCCTCGCGACCGTCGCGAACCGCGCGCCCGACTCGGACCTCTCGCAGGTCTTCGAGGAGGCGCTCGTCCTCCTCGGCCGCGAGATCCGCTCGCGCAACAGCGTCCGCCCGACCATCACGGACATCGCGCGGATCGGCTGCGAGGACCCGCAGGTGAAGGAGTGGCTCAAGACGCCCATCGAGATGTCGCGGCGCCTGCAGCCCAGCTCGCTCCTCGATCGCTATCTGACCAACACCGACCCGAACTGAGGGTCACCGAGCATTCCTGACAGGGGTGCTACCCTTCCGTACATCGGCGGGTTGGAATTGGGTTCAGCCGGCCCCATTCTTGGGGTCGGGTATGCCTAGGACGTCGACTCCACTGCTCGTCTTCGTACTGTGTGGCGTCGCCGCCTCACCGGCCATCACCGGATGCGACGACCCGACCACGCCCGGCATCTTCGTCGCGCGGTGCTCTGCGGACTCGGAGTGTGGCTCCGGCGCGATCTGCATCGACGGCGAGTGCATCCCGCGCGACGCGGTCTCGTGTCAGGCGATCGAAGGCGGCCAAGCGATCCTGCAGCCCGGCCCGCCGCTGATCGACTTCGGTCACACCGGCAGCGGTACGAGTATGGCGGACCTCGCGCTCCGCAACATCGGCGACTGCACGCTCACGATCTTCGAGGCGTACTTCGAGAAAGAAGAGGAGTCCGCGTTCGAGTGCCCGTTCTGTGCGCCCGAGGAGTTCCCGATCGAGCTCTTCCCGTTCCGTGACCACGGCGTCGCCGTGTTCTTCACGCCGTCCGAGGTCGGCGTCTACGAGGACAACCTGATCCTCCTCTCCGACGACGCCGAGTTCTCCGAGATCAAGGTCCCGGTCCGCGCGCAGTTCAACGGCCTCCCGGAGGTCACGCTCGCGCCGTCGTCGCTCGACTTCGACTACGCGCCGGTCGGCCGCACGCTCACGCGCACCATCCAGATCAGCAACCGCGGCACCGGCACCGCGCCGCTCCGCATCGACCGGATCGAGATCCAGACGTCGACCGACACCACGTTCTCGTACCAGCCCGAGCTCGAGGACTCGATCGAGCTGCTCCCGCCGATCGACGGCGACCCGGGCGACGACCTCATCCTCAACGTCCGCTACCACCCCAAGGAGATCGACCAGCACGTCGGCGACCTCGTGCTCTACACGAACCAGCCCGGCAACAGCGTGGTGCGCGTCCCGCTCAGCGGCTCCTCGCGCACGCCGGCGAAGATCGTCACCTCGCCCGAGCAGATCGTCTTCGGCCCGGTCCCGATCGGCGGCACCACGGCGCTCCCGCTCACGATCGTGAACGAGGGCGGCAGCCCGCTGCGCATCACGTACCGCTGGGGCGGCACCGGCCTCTCCACGGATCTCTCCGCGCTCCCGCTCGTCGTCCCGCCGATTCCGCCGGGCGCGTACACCGAGCTTCAGGTTCTGGTGACCGCGACCGCGCCCGCGCCGATCACCGGGCTGTTGATCCTCGAGACGAACGACCCGTCGCGGCCGTCCGTCACCATACCCGTGTCGGCCGACGGCCAGGACGTCGTCGGCGCGCAGGTCGTGAAGATCGACATGAACTTCGAGAACGGATCGGACAGCGCGTTCGACGACGACTTCCGGAACGTCGACATGTCGCTCGAGAACCCGTTCGGCCTGGTCTGCAACAAGCAGTACCCGAACCCCACGAACTGGGGCGCGTTCGGGAACCCGAGCTGGATCAGCTTCGGCGTGAAGGAGGAGCCCGAGCGCATCGTGCTCCCGGACGCCATGCAGGACGGCACCTACCGCGTGCTGCTCACGTACACCGAGGACTGCTCGAGCGTGCCGTCGGGGCTGGTCGCGGCGATCCTCGGCATCTCGATCGAAGCGCTCATCGCGTACTTCACCGGCGGTATCTCCACCGGCATCACGGGCGGCCAACTCGCCGACGCGATCGACGACCTCTGTCTCAACCGCAGGTCGTCGGCGACGACGGTCACGGTCTATCTCAACGGCAGTATCGTCGCGGAGGTGCCCGTCACCTTGGGCCGCCGCGGTGACTATCTGTACGCGGTCGATCTGGTCCGTCAGAACGGCCAGTACACGGTGCGGCGATGAGGAAGACGAAGCACATCGCCGCCCTCGCGCTGGCGCTCATCGCGTGTGACCGCACGAACGCGGGCAGCGGTGACGCCGTGGAGATGCTGGAGCCGAAGCCGCCGGGCATCGAGTCCGAGCCGCGCTGGCTGACGTTCACCTGCGTGGAGCCGGGCTGCAACGAGACGCTCGAGGCCGAGATCTCCGTGATCGGGCGGCGCGACGTCGCGATCAAACGCATCGTGCTCTCCGAGCGCGACCGCTCCGACTTCATCGTGACGTCCGACGAGGAGCCGCCGTACATCCTGAAGTCCGGCGAGTCGCTCGGCGTGACGGTGCAGTACCTCCCGACCGGCGACGTGCGCCTCGGCGACGTCGAGCTCGAGATCATCTACACCGACGCGTCGGCCTCCGAAGAGGAGGAGCGCATCGAGCCCGGCGAGCTGAAGGTCCCGCTGGTGCGTCGCCTGATCGGCGAGCCGCGCCTCGCCGTGAACCCCGGGCAGCTCGTGTTCGGCGCGGTGCTCCCCACCGCCGAGAAGCGCCTGCCCCTCACGATCTCGAACGACGGCTTCGGTAACGTCGGCCTGATCATCGACTCCATCGAAGCGGAGCCCGCCGGCTCCGTGCGCGTGGAGAACCTCCCCACGCGCGCGCTCGTCCCCGGCGACTCGTGGGACCTCGAGGTCGTCTTCGCGCCGAGCAACGAGCGGTTCCTCGAGGGCTGGCTCGACATCGAGCCGGTCGGTTCCACCGTCGAAGGCGCGCGCGTGCCACTCCTCGGGACGAGCATCGAGAACGCGACGGTCTACACCGAGCCCTCCGACCGCGTGGACTTCGGTGAGGTGCCGGTCGGCTTCCCGGACATGGCGACCGTGTCGATCCAGAACCGCGGCGCCGCGGATCTGTTCGTGAGCGACGTGCGCCTCGCGGGCCAGGTCGCAGGTGCGAACATGACGGTCGAACTCGAGGGCGGCGTCACCACCGCGACCATCCCGCCGCTCGGCACCATCGACGCGATCATCGCGATCGAGGGCCTCGCCCCGGGCGAGATCGACACCAACCTCCGCATCACCTCCACCGACCGCGCGACGCCGGTCCTCGACGTCCCGGTCACCGGCCTCATCACGAAGCCGATCATCTCGGTCACGCCGTCGATGTTGGACTTCGGCGCGGTGCCGCGCGGGTGGACGGTCGTGCAGACCGTCGAGATCGAGAACGTGGGCTACGGCGATCTCGTGCTGTCGAACGTCGCGATGATCCTCGGGTCGAGCGAGCTATTTACGATGCGCACCGTGCCGACCCTCCCGATCACGCTGCGCCACGACCAGCGCATCGCGGTCGAGATCGAGTTCCGCTCCGAAGCCGAAGCGAGCTTCTCGGGCACGCTCGCGATCGACTCGAACGACGCCGAGAACCAATTCATGGAGATCCAGCTCGGCGCCCAGGGCGCGTCCTGCGACGCGGGCTGCCCGATCGCGAACGGCACCCCGACGTGTACGCGCGGGTTGTGCGAAGTCGCGTCGTGCGACGCCAACTGGTACGACGCGGACGTCGATCCGGTGAACGGCTGCGAGTGCCGCGAAGTCTCCAACGACGGCGACCCCGCCTCCTTCTGCAGCTCCGGGCGCTACCTCGGGACCGTGGACGACGACGGCGACCGCACGTCCTTCACGGGCATCATCCACGCCGAGGACGACATCGACATGATTCGCTTCTTCGGCGAGGACAAGACGAACTTCTTCTCCGACGACTTCGACGTCCGCGTCACGCTCGACAGCGCCGACCCGAACATCAAGTTCTGCGTCTACCGCCACGACACCGGGAGCCACCTCACCGAGTGCTTCCTCGAGAACGAGTCGTGCCCGAGTAACCGCAGCTACCGGCGCGATGGCGACCTCGGCCCGGACGACAGCGCCGACTTCGTGGTGAAGATCTTCCGCGAGCCCGGCTCCGCGGCGACGTGTACGCCGTACACGGTCTTCATCCGCAACGGCTGATGCGTTAGACCTGACGCGGTGTCCGCGCTCCTCTTCCTCCTCGTCGCGAGCGCGCCCGGCGCGTACACCTCGAACTTCGTCGATCTCTGCGGCAACCACCGCGGCCTCGAACACTTCTCCAACGAAGACGACGCCACGCCCTGCCTCGGCTCGGCCAAGCTCGCGCTCAGACCGCGCGAGCTCTACGAGCGCATCGGCGACTTCGACACCGCTGAACCGCTGCCTCGCCCGTGGCGCTACTCGGCGACCACCGCCCTCCTCCTCACCGGCGGCGCCGCGACCCTCGCGGGCGGCATCGGCTTCGCGCTCGACCGCGGCGAGAGCGATCTCTCGCTCACCATCGGAGTCACCGGCCTCGCGCTCGTGGTCGGCGGCCTCATCCTGAGACCGTCGACCCCCGAACCGGATCTCGCCGCGCTGCGCCCCCGGCTCCGTGAACACAACGCGGCGCTCCTCGCCGCGGTGGACCTCGAGAACCCACCCGCCCAACACCCACTCGCGCCCGCGCCGAACCCGACCGCGAAGGCGAGCGGCGCGCTCGGCGAGCGGCTCCTCGCGCACCGCGTCTGGGTGCGGCCCCGGAGCGGACGGCGAGGCCGCGGCCCCTACGATGGGTTCGGGGGCGTCGCGATCCGATCCGCCGAGCTCGACCTGTCGCCGCGCTTCGGCGCCGACGAGCGGCCGCTCGACTGGGAGACGTTCTACCGGATCACCGACGCGCCCGAGGCGTACGACGACCTCGCATCGCGTCGGGTGGCGGCGCTCGTGCTCGGGATCGGCGGCGGCGCCGCGGCGCTCACGGGGGGCGCGCTCTGGGGCTACTCCGCGACCGACCGCGGGGAGCCGATCCACCAGACCGTCGGCATCACGACGACGCTCGTGGGGGTCGCCGTCGGAGCGGTCGGGCTGTTCCTCGGGTGGGATCCGCCGGAGGCCGAGGTGGTCGGCCTCGCAGATCGATACAACCGCCGCGTCCACGCCGCGCTCGTCACCGGCGAGCCGCTCCCACCGGC
>JAUHYN010000370.1 GCA_030426505.1 bacterium
CGGCGTCGAACGCACGCGCGATGTCTTCGACGGGGACGCGGTGGTTGCTCGCGAGGTGGAGGACGGCTTCGGGGGACAGCGCGACGTCGCGGCGGCGGGCCTCCTCGGCCCACGCGGCGGCGCTCGCCTTGAAGCCGGGCCGCGGCGCCTCGAGGTGCGGGACGGGGAGGGGGAGCGGCTCGCGGGTGTGGACGACCCAGCGGCCGCCGTAGCGTTCGGTGTCGCCGTAGAGCGCCATCGCGAGGCGCGCGCCGAGGTCTGGGTTGAGCGGTCGGAGGTCGACGACGGGGCACGCGTCGTGCGCGATCGCGAGGCGCCACGCGGCGCGGATCGCCGCAGCGGACGCGGGGCTGTCGTCGGCGGTGAGCGTGATGAGCGGGCGCTCGGCGGCGAGCTCGCGCGCGGCATCGAGTCCGCGCGCGCTCCCGTGGACGACCGCGAACGCGGAGGGCTTCGAGTCGGACGCCTGCGGCTCGGACCACGTGATCGCGAGGGGGCCGATCGAGTGCGGGAGCGCGAGGCCGAGCGCGGCCTCGCGGACCTCCGGCGCGAGGTCGAACGATCGCCCGAGCGGGCCGGTCGCGGTGACCGGTTCGACCAACAGGCCGCTGCCGAGGAGCACGCCGGAAGGGCGCAGCGCCGCGAGCAGATCCGCGCGGCGCGCGGGCGTCCGCCCGAGCACGGTGAGGAGCAAGCGCTCGGTACACCACGGCTGGTTGAGGTCGTCTTGGAGGACCGCGTACACGCTCTGGTAGCGCGGCTCGACGTGCGGCGCGACGAGGACGAGGAGGGCTTCGAGTGAAGCGGCGTCGAGATCGAATGCGGCTCCAAAGCGCGTGAAGACGTGGGCGTCTTCGGGGACGAGCGGCGGCGGCGCCTCGGACCACGCGAGCTCGGCGGCGGACACCGAGAGCAGGCTCCGGATGCCGTCCCAGCCCGCGCCGCCGCTGCTCACGAGGCGCTTCGCGCGTTGCTCCTCGGCGTGACAGACCTCGACGAGCCAGTGGTCCAGGCGGTCGAGCGCCGCGCTCAGCGCGTCGTACAGCACGGCTCCCGGATACCACGATCGGGGCCCGAGCGATGCGTCCCGAGGGCCGGGTGTGTGGGCCTGGGGAACGTGTTAGGTCGTGGTCTCGGGGCGGCGCGGACGGGGTCATGAGCTCGAAGCGTGAGACGAAGCGAGGCCCGGCGCTCGGGCCGTCGAAGCCGGTCACGCCCACGCGCGCCAAGCCCTCGAATCAAGCGCCGCGCGCGGCCGTGCCGTCCGTTCAGGGCGTGTTGGATCGGCTCCGCGATCGGGCGGCGGGGCCGCAGCGCATCGAGTCGAACAGCGCGGTTCACAACCGCATGTCGTCCGCGTTCGGAGTGCCGTTCTCGAACGTCGCGATCGAGGCGACGGAGCAGACGCGCGCGAAGGCGAGCGCGCGCGGCGTCGGCGCGTACACCGATGGCGAGACGATCGGCCTCGGCGCGCTGTCGACCGAGGACGACACCGCGATGCGGACGATCGCGCACGAGTTCGCGCACGTCGCGCAGGCGAAGGGCGGTACGGCGGAGGCGCCGCCGCCCGAGAACTACAGCGTCCGGTCGTCACCGGACCTCGAGGCGGAGGCGCACACCGCGGCCGACGACGTGGTCGCGAATCGGCGCCCGCGCGTGTCGAAGGGGCGTTGGTCGGGCGAGATCGGAGAGGGGCCGAAGCGCTCGAAGTCGGGTGGGGAGCTCCCGGCGCGCGGGACGTTCTACGCTCAGCCGAACAGCGACGCGAGCTGGACGCTCACGTTCCACACGAAGGACGTGCTCGAGTGGGGCGGGCTCCTCGAGATCGTGTTCGTCTCGTACGCGACGTCCGCCTTTCCAGGCGCGACGGCCGCGATGGCGAAGGCGTTCCTGGCCGACACCAAGATTCACTTCGAAGGAGATCCGGTCGCCGACGCGAAGGAGGCCGAGGACAAGAACGAGTCGCTGCCGTTCCACTTCGATATCGACAAGGAGCTGCACGACAAGCTCGCGAAGTTCCTCTCGGACAAATACAAGATCGCGGCGACGCCCACCCCGAAGATCAAAGAGGGCTCGCACGCGCTCCCGCCCAAGCCGGGCGGTGGCACCGGCTCCGGAACGAAGAAGAAGGAGGGGCGCCCGGGCGGCACCGGCGACGGCACGCCGGGCGGCATCGTCAAGTTCGAGCCGAAGGCCGAGCTCATCCTCGGCTCGAAGCAACCCACCTACGTGAAGGGATCGACGCTCCCGGTGAAGGTCCAGTTCGACGCGCACCCCGTCGATCAGTTCATGATCAACATCTTCCCGTTCAAGGCCGACTTCGATTGGACCATCTGGCGGGACAGCGACGTCGTCGACAACGGGCCGCTCCTCGAGGCGATGGGCGGCGCGATCGACTACGACGTCGATCTCGACGAGGTCGGCGACTACCTCATCTCGGTCACCGTCTCGAGTCGTCACTTCAAGGACGACAAGAAGCTCCACCTCACGAGTCCGCTGATCACGGTCAAGGAAGAGGAGGACGTCTCCGCCGAGTACTTCGAAGGCTCGTTCGTCGGCCCGGAGCAGCACAAGCCGTTCGAGACCGACGCCGACGGCAACCTGAAGGTGAAGAAGGGCGAGCGCCCGATCTCCATCCAGGAGGAGATCGCGCTGCTCGACACGAGGATCGGCGCGGTGCGCGGCAGCGACTTCCCCGAGGCCGAGAAGAAGGCGTACATCGAGTACTTCGAGAAGCAGAAGGAGGCGCTCCGCGCGCTCGAGAAGTCCGAAGCGAAGAACTCTCCGTACATCATCCACGCGACGTTCATCGCGCGCGACGACAGCACCCGCTTCCCGCTGTCGCTCCACATGTTCGAGCAGAAGTCGAAGCGCAGCGGCGACAAGTACACGTTCTCGGTGCTCCTGCACGACACGAGCATGGGCGGCTCGAAGGCGCCGTCGCACCCGGGCGCGGGGATCGCGCAGGTCGCGGGCGATGAGAGCGCCGCGCGCCGCAACGCTGAGCTCACGGCGATCGGCGAGATGCTCTCGCACCTGCACTGGAACAACAGCTACCCGGACGGGACGATCGAGTTCGGCATCCAGCTGCACTCCACCGGCGAGGTCATCCGCCAGACGGTGAAGACGGTCGCGGTGTACAGCGCGGCGATCGGCGGCGTGGTGTTGCTCGCGGCGTCGCCCTTCACGGGCGGGGCGACGGCGCCGGTCGGCATCGTGATCCTGGAGGGCGTCGCGTTCACGGCTGCCGCCGCGGGGACGATCACCAGCGTGGCGATCGGCGTGCAGGAACGCGTGACCACGGGGACGTTCGCGTGGGACCGCACGACGGCGCTCGACGTGCTCGCTGTCGCGTCGCTCGGGCTCGGCGGTATCGGCAGCTTCACGAAGCTGTTCCAGAGTTTCCGCGCCGTGGGGACGGCTGGCTACGTCGGGGTCATGGCGGGCATCGACGTGACGTCGTTCGTCTTCATCACGCTCGAGACGCGCGAGGCGATGGAGGCGATCGAAGCGCAGTACGGCGCGATGATCGCGGAGGCGACGGACCCGCTCGAAAAGGAGCGCCTGAAGAAGGAGCGCGACTCCAAGCTCGCGCAGCAACTCGGCACCGCGGCGGTGAGCGGCGGGTTCATGCTGGTGTCGCTCGCGGGCGGCGTCGTGCAAGTGAAGAGCGCGCTGTCGCGCCGCACGCTCGACGTCCACCCCGAGGTGAAGATCCTCGGCGAGAAGGGGAGCGCGGCGGAGATCCGCACGCACCTCGACAACGCCAAGCCGACCGCGGCCGAGCGCACGTACCTCGAGGAGGCGTTGAAGGTCCGCATCGAGAGCGAGGTCGCCGCGACGCCGGGCCCGGACGGCTCGGTGCCGGTGACGCCGAAGCCGGTGGTGGAGTCGCCTCCGGTGCAGAAGCCGAAGCCCGCGACCGAGGCGCCGCCCGCCGCAAAGAAGAAGCCCGAGGGCACCGAAGCGCCGCCGTCCGCGACGAAGAAGCCAGAGGGCACCGACGCGCCGCCGCCCGCGAAGAAGCCCGAGGGCACTGGCGAAGAGCCGCCGGTGCAGCGCCCGAAGGCGATGGAGGAGGCGCCCCCCGCGAAGAAGCCGGAGGGCACCGCCGACGAGCCGCCGATTCAGAAGCCGAAGGCGACGGAGGCGCCGCCGGTTCAGAAGCCGAAGGGCGCGACGGAGGAGCCGCCGCTTCAGAAGCCGAAGGGCGCGACGGAGGAGCCGCCGCTTCAGAAGCCGAAGGCGCCCGCCGAAGTGACGCCCGCGCCGACGGCGAGCGAGGCCGCGGAGGCGATCGCCAAGACGAACGAGGTGGCGAAGAAGGGCCTCGAGCACCTGAACTCGCTCTTCACGGGGAAGGGGAAGGTCCAACAGATCCTCGACGCGGTCCCGCCGGACAAGCTCGAGGCGTTCCTCGTCGCGATGAACGATCCGTCGCTGACGACCGCCGGGTTGGGCCTCGCGGGATTCTACGTGCCGGTCGCGAGGAACCCGGCCCTCATCGACTTCATCAATCGGTTCGGCGCGAAGCTGATGACGACGATGTACCGGCGCCTCGGCTGGTCGAAGAAGATGGGCGACGCTATAGGCGCGGTGCAGACGAAGTACGCCGCGCTCGCGCCGGACGACGTCGCGCAAGCGAAGTTGCTCACGGACCTCGAGGGGGCGAGCTCGAAGAAGAAGCTGCTCGATCTGCTCGGGCTCTCGCCGCCGAAGAAGGTCAAGAAGGCGCCGACGAAGAAGTCGATGGGGATCGATCGCTCGTCGGCGACGTGGAAGCGCATCCGGGCCGCGAAGGCGAAGCAGAACACCGATCACGGGCACGGTCTGACGGACGACCAACTCGACGTGTGGTCGGATCTGACGCAGGCCAAGCGGGAGGCCTCGCGCGGCGCGTTCTCCGGACTGGGTGACGCTTCGAAGCGCGAGATCATCGCACGCTACGACAAGCTCGGGCGTGACGCGGGGCTGCCGACGCCGTGGGTCAACTCGCTCCGCGGCGACATGGCGGAGTGGCTGTTCAACCCGGGGCGCGGCCTGGCGAAGCCCGTGTTCAAGGGGGGCTCGAAGGTCACCGGCAAGACGCCGAAGGGTTCGACGATCCCGGATTACGGGCAGCCGGCGGGCGGGAGCCACACCGAGTGGGTGAACCAGAAGTCGGACTTCATCGATCGCGGCGGAAAGTCGAACGGGGTCTTCAAGAGCGGCGTCAACGCAGCGCGTGTGTACCGTGGCAAAGCGACGACCGAGGCGGCGAACCTGCCGGCCGGTGACAAATACAGCCTGGACTTCATCTTCGACCCCGGCCCGAAGACGAGGGCCAAGATGCTCCAGATCCTGTTCGACGCGGGCAGCCCCATTCACCGTGTGAAGTTCGGGGACACCTGGTATACCGCACCGCCATGAGTCGCGCGGGCCGGGCTGTCTGCATGCACCTCATCTATCGGAGCCACGGTGACTCCGAGCTGTGGCGGGCCGTGGTCGACACGACGATCGACTGGGACGCGAGCGCGCGACCGGAGCTGCTCGATCGATACACGGGGCCGCGCGCCGGGGACGAGTCGCCGTGGAGCGACGCGTATCGCGCGGAGCTGGTGACCCTCCTCGCGGGCGATGCGCCGTTCTCGTGGAACCTCTCGGCGGGCGAGGAGACCGGCCTGACCTTCTCACGGAGCGCGAAGGAGTCGCGCTGCTCGTTGACGGTGGACGGGAACCGGACGTCGATCGCGGACCGCTACTGCGCGCTCGTCGAGTCGTTGCCTCCCGACGTGTCGCTCGGTTTCGGCTATCACGTGGGCACGGACGACGAGGAGTGCGAGATGGACGGCCTGTCGCGCCTGACGCGCGTGCCGGCCGTGCTTCACGTGGGCGCGGACGAGCTCGCGCGTGCGCCGGCGGACGTCGCGGCTTCACCGTGCGAGGTGCGCGATCTCGGCGCGCGGGGTCTCGTGTTGGTAGCGGGGAAGGACGCCGACGCGGTCGCTGCGCACCTCGGGATCTCGGGAGACACGCCGTGGCGGTTGATCTGAACCGCGCGCGCATCGCGCGGGCGATGGTCCGGGTCGCGGCGGCGGCGTCCTGCGACGACGAGGCGCCCGTCGCGCTCGACGGCTCGCTCGAGAGCCTCGCGGAGCTCGATCGCTACGAGGCGACGTACGGAGCCTCTCAGAGCTTGCTCACCGCGTACCGCGAGGAGATCGCGTCGGGGGCATCGTTGTCGCGTGCGTGGACGCTGCGCGCGTGGTTTCCGGACGGAACGGACGACGTTTGGCCCGGCGTGCTCTCGGTGTTTCCGGAGCTCGCGGACGCGCCGGTCGAGGGCTCGTGGGCGATCGTCGACCAGGACGAGCTCCGCGCGGACGCGTCGGACGACGGTGAGACGCTCGACGTGAAGATGCTCTTCGCGTCCCCCGAAGCGGCCCACGCGCGGTTCACGGCGGCCGCGGTCGAGGTGATAGCGCGCGGCGCCGAGACGGTCGCGATCTTCGACGCGGACCACCCGGCGAGCATGCGTTACCTCTCCGACGGATTCGACGACGGCATGTCGGCGTTGATCTTCGTGGTCGATGCGGGCGTCCGCGTGCGCGCGACGTTCGACGGACGCGAGGTCGAAGGTGCGTTCGGCTTCGTCGCGGACGCGGTGCGGCAGCTCGAGGTCGCGGGGCTCGACACGGAGTGGCCGCACGAGGCGGAGGACGCCGACGAGGACACCGAGGCGCTGTCGATGGCGTGGGCCGACGTCGTCGAGTGGCTCGCGGGCGAGGTGGGGCTCGAGATCGAAGGGCCGGGCGTGGAGTCGCAGGACGCGGTCCTGGACGCGCTGGGCCTCGATCGGATGTCGGACGCGCGACGCGAGGCGTTGACGACGCTGCTCGCGGCGGCGCTGCGGCTGCGCCTGGACGACCACGACCTGGACCCGGACGACGCCGAGGCGATCGCGCGGGCGCGGATCTTCGAGGGCGCGCGGTTGGCCGACGCGTTCGCGACCTGAACGGAGCTCGCGTCGTGTCCGAAGCCGACTTCGAGAGCGTCCTGTTCCTCTGCGTCGCGAACTCCGCCCGCTCCCAGATGGCGGAGGGCCTCGCGCGCGAACACTTCGGCGACGCCGTGCGCGTCCAATCCGCGGGCTCCGCGCCGTCGCGCGTCAACCCGCTGGCGATCGAGGCCATGGCGGAGCTCGGCATCGACCTCTCGACGCACACGTCGAAGTCGGTGGCCACGATCGATCCGGCGAGCGTCGACCTCGTGGTGACGCTGTGCGCCGAGGAGGTGTGCCCGGTCTTCCTCTCGAGCGCGCGACGGTTTCACTGGCCGCTGCAGGATCCGGATCGAAAGCACGAGGACCTCACGCACGCGCAGCGCCTCGAACACTTCCGCGTCGCGCGCGACGAGATCCGGCGCCGCATCGAGGCGCTCGTGGGAGGCGCCGCGGAGGACCGGGGCGACTGAAGCGCCGGGCCCGAGGCGGCGCGGAGAACCCGCAGCCCGGGACCGGCGGTCGTCGGCCGCGAAGGGCCCGCCGGACCTGCAACTTCGGCAACTCCCACCGCCCCGACCGCGCACGACCGCCCAAGATCCAATCCATCCTGCTTGGCCTGAACTTTGAATCAGTACCACGCCGATGGTGGGTATCGACCGTAC
>JAUHYN010000371.1 GCA_030426505.1 bacterium
TCGATTGCACACTGCAGTCGCCGCAGCCTTCGCACGCCATCGGGTTGATATACATGCGCTTTGCCGGGTCGGTGCGGTCGCGGGCCTGATGCGCCGGATGGCGCCGGTCGAACCCGATGAGCTCAGCTGGCGCCGGATGCAGGAGCGCGTCCGCGAGCGCCTCGAGACGGACGCGAAGACCCACGTCACCACGCTCGACCTCGTGATGGGGCGGCGCTGGGTGACCGCCGGCGTGGCCGCGGTCGCCGCCGTGGCGCTGTTGGTCTGGTTCGCGCCCGCGCGCCAGGCGCCGCCGCGCCGCGCGCCGACCCCCGTCGCCGCCGCCGCCCCGCCGGAGGCGCAGGTCGTCACGAGCGGCGACGCCCCGCTGGACGTGCGCCTCGCGACGGGCGCGCGCCTCCGCCTCGCCGAGAAGAGCCGCCTGGTCGCGTCCCCGGGGACGGACGGCGGCGTCTCGCTCGATCTGCAGGTCGGCGCGCTGGACGTCCGGCTCCCCGAGCGGCCCACGCCGCTGGAGCCGTTCGAGGTGCGCACGCCGGCCTTCGTCGCTTGGTCCCGGAGCCGAGACTTCTCGGTGGGTTACCGCGCCGATCGCTTCCTGGTCGCGGTGCGCGAGGGCGAGGTCGACGTCGAGGGCGAGGCCTTCGGGGGTCGGGACACGGTCGTCGAGGGCGAGCGCCGCGAGGTCCGCATCCGCGACGAGGTCGAAGAGGAGAAGACCGTCGCGCCGCGGCGCGCGCGCAAGGTCGTCGCGCCGGCGCCCGAGATACCGGTGTCCTCGAGCAGCGACGGCGAGACCCGCGTCGAGGTGCTCGCGCCCGACGACGACCCGATCGCCGCGCTCTGGCGTCAGGCGTCGCGCGCCTACTATCGCGACGGCGATCTGCCGACTGCGATCGAGCGGGCCGAGGCCGTGGTCGCGAGTGGGGAGGACCGCGCCGAGGTGCTCCTCGCGGCCCGCATGATCTGCGACGCGCGGCTACGCCTCGAGCAGCCGCACCGCGCGATCGCGGCCTGCCGCGCGCTCCTGGACCTGGAGTCGGGGGACGAGGAGCAGCGCGAGACGCACTATCTGCTCGGCAACATCTACCGCACGCAGCTGAACGACTGCCGGCGGGCGAACGAAGAGTACGAACAGGTTCTTCTGTATGGGCGCAGCGCGCTCCGCGACGACGAGGCGCGCCTCTTCCACGCGAGCTGCTCGCTGGATCTGGGCGATCTCGAGGCCGCGCAGCGCGACATCCGCGCGCTCGCGCCCCACGCGACGCGCCTGTCGCGCCCTGCAGAGCTGCGGGCGCTCGAGTCGAGGCTGAAAGCCGCACTCGGGGCTCAAGACGCGGACGCGAGAGCCGATGGACACGATTGAGGCGCGCTCGACGCGAGCGCGATTTGGAACGGGGGAGGACGACCGGTGAAGGGGTTTGACAGCAACAAGGAGCCGACTTACAGAGCGGCCTCCATGCGGTTCCCGAGGGTGGCGCTGGGCGTGGTGGTCGCGGGATTTCTGGCTCTGCCAGCGCATTCGAACGCGCAGGGAGATGGTCAGGACTCGGCACCGCCGCCCGCGAGCGCAGACAAGTCCGACACCGACGTCCAGCCGACGCGCGACGACGCGCGGCGTCGCATCGAGCGAAGCGCTCGGGTCGGGGATATCGACGCGTCGAAGATCAGCCCGGCCGACAAGAAGAAGAACGCCGAGAAGATGATCAGCGACTCGCGCGGCGCGCTCGCGCGCGTGACCGAGCTGTTGTTCCAGGCACGCGAGAGCAACGACATGGTGCAGCGCAACTGCGTCAACGAGAAGCTCACGCAGATCAAAGGCCTGCTCAAGCTCTCCGAGGGCGCTTCCGTCTCGATGTACGAGTCGATGGGCAAGGGCGCCGAAGACGTCACCAATCACGAGTACACGAAGATCGCCGTGGCGCATCAGAAGACGCAGCTGCTCCGCACGGAGGCCGAGCAGTGTGTCGGTGAGCTGTCCGTCTACACGGGGGATACCGATGTCACCGTCGAGATCGACGACGACATCCCGCAGAAGGATCCCACGCTCCCCATTCCTCCTCCTCTCGGTCCCGAGACGCCCCCGGTGGCCAGCGCGTTCTGAGCAATGAAGCAGTCAGTCATATTCGGGTTGGCGTCGCTTTGCCTCGCGACGACCACGAGCGCTTTTGCGCAGAACTACGGAGCGACCACCGGCTTTCCGATCGGTGACAAGTCGCGGGTCCACACGAACCTCGATCTCTCGGTCGGCTACGACTCGAACCCGCGCCGGTTCGACAACGACAACACGCCCGCCGACGGCTCGCGCCTGCAGGACTGGCGTGGGCTGATTCGCCCGGGGCTGATGGTCGATGTCCCCGGCAACAGCGTGAAGTTCAACCTCGGGTCGCACCTGTCGATCAGCCAGCTCCTCGGCACCGGACCGAACAACGCGGACACGCGCTTCGGTGCGGACATCGGCGTGGGCCTGCAGCTCGGTTCGGACGACAGCATCGTGTCGTTCCGCATCGACAACATGTTGGTCCGCACGCCGGACTACATCGACACGCCCGGCGCGGTCGCGTCCGACGAGTTCCGCGCGCCCGAGTGGAACAACAACGGCACCGCGCGCCTCACGCTGCGGCCCGGCGGTCGCGCGCTCGAGTTCGATCTCGGGTACATGTTCATGTACTCGAACTACGACGACGAGTCGGCGCTCTCCGCGTACCAGCGTCACGGCGGCCTCTTCGAGGCGCGGTGGAAGTTCCTCCCGAAGACGGCGTTCGTCTTCCACGCCGACATCTCGCGCTTCAGCCCGTTCGACGAGCCGGCCGGTCTGTCGACGGTCGGCGGCACGCCGTTCCGCATCACGGTCGGTGCGGTCGGTCAGGTCACCACGCGCCTCACCGCCGAGCTCACTGCCGGCTACGAGGACACGCTCGCCGACGAGTCCGCCTTCTCGAAGCGCGGCCCGATCGGCAACGCGATCCTGACGTACTCGTTCAACGAGGCCACGTCGCTGACGGTCGGCTACCGCCGGCGCATCCGCCCGGTCGTCCTGCTCAACGGCTACTCGAGTGACATGCCGTTCGTGCAGGCGAAGATCGGCATCGCCGGTCGCCTCGTCTTCAACCTGTATGGGCACTACGAGTTCCGCGGCTACGCCGACCAGAACGAGTCGGCCGTGCAGGTCGGCGTCGGCGACGCGCGCGTCGAGTACTGGTTCTTCGAGTGGCTGATGGGCGCCGTGAACTACCGCCTGCTCGTCCAGAACCCGAGCGACGGCTCGGTCTCGTCGCCGAGCTTGCTGCTCCAGGACTTCACCCGGCACCAGCTCTTCTTCCTCGTAGGTTTCCGCTACTGAGATCGCGTTTGCGGTCCGAAGAGTCTCAACGTGGCACACGTGGTCCGGATCCAGAGCCGCATCTGCGTCGGCGGCCCTGCGTTGCACAGCATCCTCCTCTCCGAGGGGCTGTCGCGGCGTAATGGGTCACGCTACGAGACGACCCTGATCGGGGGCGCGCTCGAGCCCGGCGAGAAGGGGATGGAAGACTTCGCCGCCGCGCGCGGCGTCGCGTTCGAGACCGTCCCGTCGATGCGGCGCGCGGTGAATCCGATGCTCGACGCCCAGGCGGTGGTCGAGACGGCGCGTCGGTTGCGGCGCGTGAAGCCGTCGATCGTCCACACGCACACCGCGAAGGCGGGCGCGGTCGGTCGCACGGCGGCGCGGCTCGCGGGCGTCCCGATCGTCCTGCACACGTTCCACGGCCACGTCTTCGAGGGCTACTTCAGCGACCGCAAGGCCAAGGCGTTCATCGCCGCGGAGCGCGCGCTCGCCAAGGTCAGCGATCGCATCCTCGCGATCTCGAAGCAGCAGCGCGACGACCTCGTCGACAAGTACCGCATCGCGCCGGCGCACAAGGTCGACGTCGTCCCGCTCGGGCTCGACCTCGATCGCTTCCGCGCCGATCACCCACGCGGTGCGTTCCGCGCCGAGCTCGGCCTCGCGGCCGACACGCCGTTGGTGGTCGCGGTCGGGCGCATCGTCCCGATCAAGCGGTTCGACGTCCTGCTCGACGCGTTCGCGCGCGTCCTCGCGAAGCTCCCGAACGCACACCTCGCGATCGCGGGTGACGGAGACCCGGCGGACCGCGCCGCGCTCGAGCGTCAGGCCGCGCCGTTCGCGGATCGCATTCACTTCCTCGGCTGGCGCCGCGACCTCGAGCGCATGTACGCCGACGCCGACGTCCTCGCGCTCACCAGCGACAACGAGGGCACGCCGGTCACGGTGATCGAAGCGCTCAGCGCGGGCCTGCCCGTCGTCGCGACGCGCGTCGGCGGTGTCGAAGACGTCGTGAGCGACGGCGACGGCACGCTGGTCGCGCCGGGCGACGTCGAGGCGATCGCCGCCGCCATCCAGCGCGAGCTCACCGCGCCGCGCCGCCTCTCGGCGCCCGCGCGTGACGCGGTGGCGCAGCGCTTTTCACACCGACGTCTCGTGGGTGACATCGAGGCGCTGTACGACGACCTGATGGCGCAGAAGCTCGGGCGACGCGTGCTCAGCGCGACGACGGAGGTGGCGCCGTGCTGACCTATCCCGTCGCGTTCCTCGTCTCGTTGTTCGTCGCCGCGGTGACCACGCCGCTGGTGGCGCGCTGGGCGCACCACAACCAGTGGTTCGATCTCCCGATCGAGGCCCGCAAGGTCCACACCCGCGCGATCCCGCGCATCGGTGGTATCGCGGTCTTCACGGCGTTCTTCGCGCCGCTGATCGGGCTCGCCGTCTACACCAACCGGATCTCCGGGCTGCTCTACCAGGACCAGACGTTGTTCACCGCGCTGTGCGTGGGGGCCGCCGCGATCCTCGCGCTCGGCGTGTTCGACGATCTCAAGGGGGCCGACGCGAAGACCAAGCTGTTCGTGCAGGCGGGCGTCGCCGCGATGATGTGGTGGGCCGGCTTCCGCGTCGACCTGCTCGGCAACCCGTTCGGCGCGACCATCGAGCTCGGCGTGCTGTCGCTCCCGCTCACGATGGTGTGGATGGTCGGCATCATCAACGCGCTGAACCTGATCGACGGCCTCGACGGCCTCGCGTCCGGCATCGCGCTGTTCACGGCGGTGGTGTTGTTCGGCGTCGCGTTCACGGACAACGCGGTGTTGCTCTGCCTGTTGATGGCGGCGCTCGGCGGCTCGCTCGTCGGGTTCCTGTTCTTCAACTTCAACCCCGCGAAGATCTTCCTCGGCGACTCGGGGTCGATGTTCCTCGGCTTCATCCTCGCGTCGGTCTCGGTGTGGACGCAGCGCAAGGGCGCCACCGCGGTCGCGCTGATCATCCCGGTGATGGCGCTCGGCGTGCCGATCCTCGACACGACCCTGTCGTTCGTCCGCCGCGTCGCGCGGAAGCAGAACCCGTTCAAGGCCGACAAGGAACACGTCCACCACCGCCTCCTCGCGCTCGGCCTCTCGCACAAGAGCGCGGTGCTCACGCTGTACACGGTGAGCGCGGTGTTCGGGCTCGGCGCGCTCGCGCTGCTCGACAACGACACGACCCACCGCGCGATCGTGCTGTCGACCGTCGCGGCGGCGGTGTTCATCCTCGTCCGGAAGATCGGCGTGTTCGAGCTGCCGGGCATCTTCAAGCGCAAGGACGACGGCGTCCCGATGCGTGAAGAGGTCCGCGTCACCGCGCGTCGGATCCGCGCCTCGCAGGATCCGAACCTCGCGTGGCGCCACACGGTCGGCTTCCTGAGCCACCTCACCTGCCAGGAGGTCCGCTTGTCGTGGCACCTCCCGAGCTCGGACGGTGAGCTGCGCGAGTCGGTGTTCAAGTGGCGCGAGCGGACCGATCGCCCGTGGACGCTGTCGACCGGACAGGCCCCGGAGAACCGGACCATCCGCCTCCCGCTCGAAGAGGCGGGGCGCGTCTACGGTGAGCTCACGATCCTCCGCCGCGGCCCGAACGAGACGACGCTCGAGCAGGAAGTGACCTGCGAGCTGCTCCGCGACGCGCTGATCGACTTCTGCGTCGCGAACGACGAGCGCAACAGCGACCGCGGTCGAATCGTTCAGCTGCCCACCGGCACTCGGAGCTGATCACGGCCATGCCCAAGCTCGCGCTCTATCACTACATCGGCTGTGGGTTCTGCGCGCGCGTGTGGTTCGCCGCGAAGCGCTACGGCGTCGAGCTCGAGAGCCGGAACATCCACAAGGACACCGCACACCGCGACGCCCTCCAACAGGCCCGCGGGCGGACGACGGTCCCGGTGCTCCACATCGAGCACGAGGACGGGCGCGTGGAGTGGATGCCGGAGTCGGCGGACATCGTCGCCTACCTGAAGGCCCACTACGGCTGACGCGCACCCTCGCGCACTCCGAAGTGCGCAGATTCCGCGATTGCAGAAAAAATCGACCGCGCGCGTGGAATGCGACTCAAGATCGCACGCGGAGCGTCCGAACGGGGACGTATCGGGGGTAACGCACCGTGTGTGCGGGGGGAGAGCCATGATCTACAGTGTCGATATGAGTATGGGGTTCGAGACGCAGACGGCCGTGACGCCCGGGGGGCGCGTCCTGATGATCGACGACGAGATCACCCTGCTCCGTTCCTACGAGCGTGGTCTGAGGAAGCTCTTCGACGTGGTGGCGGCCCCCGGGGGCAAGCCCGCGCTGGAGATCCTCGAGCGGGACCGGTCGTTCGACGTCATCGTCTGCGACGTCATGATGCCCCAGATCAACGGGGCGGGCGTGTTCGCGTACATCGAGGCCGAGGCGCCCGAGCTCGTCCCGCGGGTCATCTTCTGCACCGGCGGTCCGGTGCGGCCCGAGCTGGCGAGCTGGCTGGCGGCGACCACCAACGTGCAGCTCGCGAAGCCGGTCGACCTCCACTTGCTCCGTTCTACGATCGCGCGCGTGCGCGACGAGAACACCGTCATCGGCTGAGCCACAGCTCGATCTGCAACAGCAAGAAGATCCGCTGCGCGTGATCCCGCACGCCGGTGCGGTGCTCCGTCACGATGCGGCGGACCGTCGACGGATCCAGCCACCGGTGCTCGGAGCCGAGGAGCACGTCGTCGACGAGGCCCGCGAGCGGCCCGGACCACCACTTCGCCATCGGCACGCCGAAGCCGTGCTTCTTGCGGTCGAGGATCTCGGCCGGGAGGACGTCGCGGTAGGCCTCGCGCAGCAACCACTTCAACTGTCCACGGCGCATCTTCATCGCGCCCGGGATCCGGAACGCGAGCTCGACCAGCGCGGTGTCGAGGAACGGCGAGCGCGCCTCGAGCGACGCGGCCATCGTCATGCGGTCCGTCTTCACGAGGAGATCGTCGAGGAGGTACGTGCGGTAGTTGTGGCGCAGGATCTGGTCGAGGCGATCGCGGCCGGCGTCGCGCTCGTGCTCGAACATCGCGAGTTGATCGGCGTACACAGACCACGGTGACAGGCCGGCGCGGAGGTCGGGGTGGATGACGTCCGCGAGGAGGTCGCCCGCGAAGAACGAGTTCCACGCGAGGAGTTGCTCGTCCGCCGAGCGCCCGCCGTGTTCGAGGAAGCGCCGCGCCAACGCGACCGGGTTCTTGTAGCCGCGCGGTTCGGGGAGTCGCGACAGCGCGCCGAAGAGCCCGCGCGCAATCGCCGGCGGGACGACGC
>JAUHYN010000372.1 GCA_030426505.1 bacterium
CGGTAGAGCACCTTCACCGCGCGACGCACCGCGGTCGGTGAGAACGGCTCTCCGTCGACCAGGCCCGCGAGCTGCCTCAGATCGTCGACGTCCTCCGTCGGCGCCGCCTCGAACACCACGCGATCGATCACGAGCCCCGAGATCCGCTCGGGCTCGGCGCTCGAGCCCTGCGCGACGATCGCGAGCGCGACCACCGCCGCCATCACCGAGGCCGCCACGTCACCACTCCCAACGCTGCTTGAGGTCGAGGCCCCAGTCGCCGTAGGGCACGTCCTCGGAGGACGTCCAACCGAACTGGAGGTTCAACCGCGGCGTGAGCCGCACTCTCAGCGCCGCGCGCTGATCGTTCGTGCGCAGCAACGAGCTCGAGTACTCGAGGCGCGCGGGGCGATCGAGCACCGACAGATCCTTGGCCACCAACACGCGCGGCTCGTAGGCGCGCGCCTGCGAGGAGTACTCCGTCGTCACGTCGATCTGATCGATCGGGAGCACCTTCTTCACTTCGCGGTCCACGCCCGACAGCTTCAGGAGCGCGCTCCCCGCGAACGACGCGAGGTCGCGATCGAGGTCCGTCACCTTCACGCCACGGATCAGGCACGACACGATGTCGCGCTCGTCCATCTCCGGGTTGCTCGAGTACGTGGTGCGCACCTCTTCGAACGATCCGATCACGTTCAGGCGGATGCGCGCCTGGCAGGCCTGCGCGCTCAGGATGAGGTCGTAGCCGACGTCGAAGCGGAAGCGATCCTTGAAGGTCACCGTGCCGCTCTCCATCGTGTACTCGCGCCCGATGAACGCCACACGCCCGCCCTGGATCACCGTCGCCGAGCCGAGCATCCCGTAGCGCTCGTTGGTGCCAGTGAGGCGGAGGTCGCCCGTCGCCTCGAGGTCGGCGTCGTCGTTCTTGATGCGGACGTTGTCCTTCGCGTGGAAGTGGACGTCGAGGTCCACCACCTCGCGCGACGGGTCGTAGACGTCGCCTATCCGATTCGAGCCCACGAGGTTCTGCCAGTCGATCTTCGGCCGCGCGCGACCGCGCCGCACGTCGAGATCGCCGCGCACCTTGATGCGGTCCTGCGTCCCGAAGATCTGCAGCGCGCCCGTCAACACGCCGTACAGATCCACCGTCGGATACGACATCCGCGGCGCGACGTCCGTGAGGTTCATGTTCAGCGTGAACCGCTTCGGCAGGTAGCTCTCCAGCAGTACGTTGCCGTTCATCGCGATCTTGCCGCCGGCCCACTGCCCGATCGCCCGGTCGATCAGGATCGTCGACTGCGAGAACGTGAGGTCCGCCGTCATCGCGGTGATCCGGTTCTCGAACCCCGCCCACTCCAACAGCCCTCGCTCGATGCGCCCCGCGCCGACCAACGTGAGCGCCTGCGGCGTCCCGCCCAGCGTCGCGTCGACCAGCAGGTTGCCGCCGGCCTTCACCACGTTCTCGTTCATCAGCTCCGCGATCGCGAGGTCGATGCGACCGGAGAGCTTCATGTCGATCACTTCGGCGCCGAAGCGCCCCTCGCCGGTCATCCGCGTCCGCGGGCCGGTGATCCCGAAGCGCTTCGTGTCGAGCACGCCCTGCGCCATCGTGAAGCGCGCCGGCGCGGAGGTCTCGAGGTGGACGCCCTCGAGATCGAGCACGCCGCGCTCGAGGTAGAGCTTGCCGCTCGAGAGGTGCCAGTCGATCAACGACCCGTGCAGGTCCGCCGTGCCCGTCACCGTGCCGCGGTAGTCCTTGTGCCCCTGCAGCCCGCTCACGATGTTCGGCGCCGCGACGTCCGTGTACGCGATCTTCGCGGTGTACGGGATGCCGCTCCCGAGCCCGATCACGCCCGTCGCCTTCATGCGATCGCGCAGCCCGGACGCCACGTACTCCACGTTCGCCCCGCGCATCTTCCCGTCGAACTTCGCGTCGCCGAGCTTCACGTGCCCCGCCGTGACATCGCCGAGGACCGCCGCGATCGTGCCGGTCACGCCCATGAACGAGCCGCCCATCGCGAACTGCACGTCGAGGGCGCCGTCGAGGTTCGGCTGCGTCGTTCGGATGAGATCGATCGACTGCAGCCGCGCGTTCGCCGTCCGCAAGTTCGCTTGCAGGTTGCCGAGGTTCGGATCGATCCACCCACTCCCGTACAGCTGGCCCTCGTGCTTCTTCAGCTGCAGCGAGTCCACCACCACGCGCCCGCGCTCCATGCGCCCGACCACGTTGCCGCCCTGCACCGTCTCGCCGACGATCGCCGCCGCCTCGATCTGCATGTCGATCGGCCCCGTGAGCGTGGTGACCGGCCCGGTGAGATCGAACCGCGCCGTCATCTTGCCGGTCGGGTCGCCCCACTCGCGACCGTCCACCCCGAACGGGATCAACAGGTCTTCGATACGCCCCGTGGTGATCGCGCCCGCGATGTTGAGCGGCACCTCGTCCTCGAGCGCGACCTGCACCGTGCCTTCGTAGCGCGACTCGCCGAGGCGCCCCTGGATGCCGCCCACGTCGAGCGCGATCACGTCGTGCCAACGCACCGTCCCGCTCCCTTCGCCGAACGGGATGCCGCCGATCTCGATGTCCGCGAGCTCGAACGCGCCGACGCCCGTGATGTCCTCGAACGGCCCAGAGATCTCACCCGACAACGTGCCGAAGCCCGAGAACTGCAGCCCCGCGATCGGCCCGAGGTCCACGAAGTCGAACGAGGGGAAGTTCGTCTGGATCGACACCCCGCCCTCGTCGCCGAAGCGCACCTCCACGTTCCCGTGCGCCTCGCTGCCGCCCGACGTGAGCACGAGGTCCTGCAGCGCGAGCCCCTCGATCGCGAAGCGCCAGTCCCCCGTCGCGTGTGCGCTGTCGATCGCGAGCATGAGGTTCTCGGGCGGGATCGCGTGACGCGGCTTGCCGAACACCGCCGGCCGATCCCACGGCCCGTCGTACACGCGCGCATCGCGGACGTCGTAGGCGAACGGCCCCGTGAGCAGCACCGGATCCAACGTGCCCGCGAGCTTCGTGGTCCCGAAGCCCGTGAGGTCGACCCACGCGCCGTCCACACCGAGCGACTCGAACACCCGCGCCAGTGAGACGGCGTCCTGCGTGGTGTCGACCTCGATCGAGTAGTGCTCGTCGAAGTCGATGCGGCCCTTGCCGCGAATCGTACCGTCGCCGAGCTTCACTTCGATCTCATTGAGCTTCACGCCGCGCCGGTCCGCCGAGAAGTCGATCGCGACGGCGTCGCCGAGCTTGAATGCGTCCACGCGCGCGCCCTTCACACGCACGCTCCCCGCCGCGCGCGGATCCAGGAACGACCCCGCGACCGCGACGTCGAGCTTCGCGAGGCCCTCCATCTTCGGGACGTCCGGCACGAACTCCTGCACCGCGTCGAGCGGGAGGTCGAGCCCGAGCTTCGCCTCGTAGACGGGGCCGAGGAGATCGATCGAACCGGAGCCCTCCGCGTGCAAGCGCCCCAACCCCACCGCGAGCTGCTCGAGCACGATCGCGCGCGGTCGCGACAAGAGCCCTTCGAGGTGCCCCTCGAGGCGGACGCGCGTGAGGGCGTGCGTCGCGGTGCCGACGCGCATGCGCCCGTCGTCGATCGACATCGTGAGATCGACGCCACTCGACGAGCCCGGCTTCAACGCCACGTTGAGGTCGGCGACGTCGACTTCGAAGACGTCGTCGATCGCGACCGCGACCTTGCCCTGCTCCACCGACAGCCCCGAGATGCCGAGCACGATCGGCGCGGACTCGGTGTCGTCCTTCGGCTTCACGCAGTCCGGCAGGTTCACCGGAACGCCGTCCACGAACTCGATGCGGGCGCGCGGGCGGAGCAGGTCGACGGCGTCCAGCTGGAGCCGCCCGTAGAACAACGGCAAGAGCTCGAGCCGGACGATCGCCTCGTCGACCGCGACGATCTCGTCGCCGTCCACGTGCCGCATCGACAGCTGCTCGAGGTCGAGCTTCCGCGCGAGCGGGTCCAGCGTGAGCCTACGGAACTCCGCCTCGACGCCGCACCGCTCGTACAGCTCGACCGCGATCTCCTGGCGCACGGCCTCGACCGCGCGCCCCGTCTTGAAGGCCCAGTAGAGGAATCCGACCGCGAAGATGAAGACGAAGCCGAAGAAGACCGCGACGCCCTTGAGGATTCGGCGTACCAAGCCCCGCTTCACCAAGGGCTCGGGCCGTACGCCAGTCTCCGTCATCGTTCCTCGCGACTTTGGTCACGGATAAGCGAGCAATCGCCGCGCGCCGCGATAGGCCCGCGCGAAGTATCGCGACGCCAGCTTGTCGTAGACCACGCCTCGACTCGAGCTCGCGTGCGCGAACGTCCCTTTTCCGGCGTAGACGCCGACGTGATTTATACGCCCGGCGTCGCGCGTGTCGAAGAAAACGAGGTCGCCCGGACGCAGATCCTGCTTCGAGACCGAGTGGCCCGTCCGGTACTGATCCCGGCTGACGCGCGGCAGCCGGATCCGGAACGTGTCGCCGAACAGCGCCTGGACGAACCCCGAGCAATCCGTGCCCACCTTCGGCGTGCCGTTGCCCCACCGGTACGGCGTCCCGAGCCAGCTCGTGACCGCGCGTTCGAGCCGCTGTTTGTAGGCCTTCACGAGCTCCGCGAGCGTCCGGCCCGGGACGATGTCCTCGAACTTGCCGCCATCGCCGGGGCGCGGCTGCGGCGGGAGCACCGCCGGGGGCGCCTCGTCCGGCTCGACGAGCACGGTGCCGTCGTCGCTCCGCTCCACGGGCTTCTCGGTGACCTCGGGGACGGCCTGCCGCGGCGGCGGCGGCGCGCGCGGGTCGAGGAGGCGGTCCTCCTCGCTCGGCCGCAGGCCCATGTCCTCCAGCTGGATACGGAGGCGGTCGTAGGGCGTCTTGCGGGGGTCGAGGACCTCCGGGCGCCGCGCCACCCGCGAGAAGGCGCGCTCCAGCTCCTCCTGGATCTCGCCGAGATCGCGCTCGATCTCCGCCCGCCGGGCGCCGTTGGCGGTCGACACCTCGCGCGCGAGCGAGGCCATGAGCCGGAGCTTGTCGAGGAGCAGCGGCCGCATCTTCACGCGGGTCGCGGCGAGGGCCTCCTTGGTCTCTTCGAGGGCGGCGTCGGGGATCTTCCCGGCCCGGAGGTTCTCCTCCCAGTACGCCACCAGCTCGGGCGCGATCTCCTCGTTGTAGTAGTCGGGGAACTTGAACGCGAGGTCGATCGGACGGCCCCGGGGCTTTCGGCCCTGCAGCGCGAGGATCTCGTAGTGGATGGCGATCGGCGGGGGCACGTACCCCAGCGCGCCGCGCCAGCCCTCCCACGCCGCGTCCACGGCCTTCTTCGGCTTCACGCCCATGAAGATCGCCGCGGAGAGGATCGCCTTGGCGACCCCGATCTCGGGCCGATCCTCCGCCTCATCGTTCAGCGCCGCCCCGCCGAACCGCAGCTTCACCGCCTTGTGCCAGCGCGCGCGCTCCGACCGCGACAGGTCGCTGCGGCCCTTCACGAAGTCCAACAGCGTGCCCGAAGCCGCTTCCGCGGAGGACGTGACGAGCAGGAGCGGGACGACGAGCAGCGAGGCCAGGCGCACGAAGACGACCATAGAACGCGCGCGCGGGCCCCGTACAGGTCGCGCCGGCGCTCGACTGCCATCACACCCGGCGCAGACTCGACCCACCGTTCCTGATAAACCGCGGCCCATGTTCGCCCGGTGGATGCTCGCCCTCGGCCTCGTCACGCTCTCGACCCCCGCGCTCGCGAAGCGCCCGATCACGCCCGCCGCGTCGCTCGAGGTTCGCTGGCCGGGCGCACCCGCGCTGTCGCCGGACGGCAAGTGGGTCGCGTTCGAGATCACCGACAAACACCCCACCGAGGCGACGAAGTCCGAGCTGTACCTGATGCCGGCCAACGACGGCGCGCCCCGGGCGATCACGCGGTCGGGCGGCCACAGCCCCACGTGGTCGCCGGACGGGCGGCGGCTCGCGTTCGTGGGCACGTCGAACGGGGAGCCCGCGCTGATGGTCTTCGAGTTGGGCCAGGTCGGCGAGCCGACGGTCCTCTACACGTTCGGCCCGGGCATCGGGTCGCCGCGCTTCACTTCCGACGGGCGGTTCATCGTGTTCGTCGCGTCGGTGCCGCCCGAGTGCCGCGACGAGAAGTGCTACGCGGCGACCGCGAAGAAGAAGGCGGACGACCCGGTGAAGGCGCGGGCCTACGACGACCTCCTCTACCGCCACTGGTCCGGCTGGGACGAAGGCACGCGCGACCACCTCTTCGTGGTGCCCGTCGACAAGAGCGCGCGCCCCAAGGACGTCACGCCCGGCCCGCACGCCGCCCCGACGGACATCCTCAACGCGGGCGACGGCTGGACCGTTGCGGGCGACGCCGTGATCTACGCGCAGAACCAGGACAAGGACCGCGCGCTGTCGACGAACAACGACCTGTACGAAAAGCGCCTCTTCACCGGCCGCCCGACGAAACTCACCGACAACCCCGCGTGGGACGCGAACCCGGTGGCGTCACCGTCGGGGCGCTACGTCGCGTACACCGCCTTCGCGCGCCCCGGGTTCGAAGCGGACCGCGCCGTTCTGCACGTCTACGACCGCGAGACGAAGAAGATCGTCGCGCGCACGAAGGACTGGGACCGCTCCGTCAGCGACATCGTGTGGGCCGGCGACGACACGCTCTTCGTCACCGCCTACCACCGCGGCTTCCGGGCGCTGTTCCGCCTCGGCCGCGCCGAGGGACCGATCGAGCCGATCGTCACGGACCGCTCCGTGAAGTCGCCCGCGGTCGGGCCGAGCGGCGAGGTGTTGTACGTCGCGACGACGTTCGAGGCGCCCCCCGAGCTGTGGCGCTGGGACCCGAAGACGAAGAAGTCGACGCCGATCACTTCGCTCAACCGCGCGTTCGTGGAACAGCACCGCCTCGCGACCGCCTCCGAGCTCACCGCCAAGGCCAACGACGGCACGCAGGTCCACGGCTTCCTGTTGAAGCCCCCCGGATTCGACCCGAAGCGCCGCTACCCCCTGTTCATCTTGATCCACGGCGGCCCGCAGGGCGCGTGGGTCAGCCAGTGGCACCCGCGCTGGAACCCGCAGCTGTTCGCGGCGAAGGGCTACCTGGTCGCGATGCCGAACCCGCGGGGCTCGGTCGGCTACGGCCAGGGCTACACCGACGCGGTGACGAAGAACTGGGGCGGCGGGCCGTTCGAGGACGTCATGGCGTTCACGGACGCCGTCGAGCGCGAGCCCTTCGTGAAGAAGAACGCCACCTGCGCGGGCGGCGCGTCGTACGGCGGCTACATGGTGAACTGGATCGCCGGTCACACCGACCGCTTCAAGTGTCTGATCTCGCACGCGGGCGTCTACGACTTGCCCAGCTTCTACGGCGCAACCGAGGAGTTGTGGTTTCCGCTGTGGGAGTTTCGCGGCGCACCCTGGGAGCAGCCCGAGCTGTATGAGAAGCTCTCGCCCAGCCAGTACGCCGAAAAATTCAAGACGCCGACGCTGGTGGTGCACGGCGGCGGGGGCGACGATTGACCGACGGGGGCGATGCACGGGCACGGGAGGAGCGGCGCGAGCCGCGGTCGCTGGTCGATCGCCTGCGGACGGCGGGACTCTGGGGCGGTCCGCTGCTCGCGGTCGCGGTGCTGCTGCTGGT
>JAUHYN010000373.1 GCA_030426505.1 bacterium
ACTCGGGCGCTTCGGTGGGCGGGCGATCGACGAACAACACCGCGCCCCCCGCCGGCACGACCACCATGTACATCAACGCGGTGAGCGTCACGTAGACCTTCGCCCACAACACGACGCCCGGCTTCTCCGGGAGCGCCGGGTCGACCTGCACGGACGGCGTGTCGAACGGTGAGCTCACGCGCGGACGATTGTGCGACGTCACCGCGAGGCCGACAACGCGCGTCGCCCGCGGCGTGGACGAACGGTCGGTCAGCTTACATGTAACTTCGGGTTCACATTCGTAGGCGGCGTGAATGTGATCGCCGTCAGGTTTGGTCAGGGTGGTCGCATGGGACGCGCGATTCACACCTCACTGCTCATCCTCGCGCTCGCGGGCTGCGTGCCCCAGGGCCGCGATCCGAGCGACGTCGGCGACGAGGATCGCGTCCTCACCGCAGAGACGCTCGCCACCCGGGTCGAAGGCGACTACGCGACGCTCTTCGCCGACGGGCTCGCGGACGGGCCGCAGCGCGTGGTCGCGTTGCTCAGCCTCGGGGCGCCGGGTGAGGCGCCCGCGCTCGAAGCGCGCGCGCACCTCGACGGGATCGCGATCGGTGCGTGGCATCCGCTCGACGTCGCGTGGAGCGAGCAGGATCAACACGTCGTGCGCCTCGATCTCGAAGACGCCGACGCGGTGGAGCTGCGCGTCCCGCGCGCTTCGCTCGAGTTGCTCCGTTCCATTCGATGGAATGCGGTCTCCCCGCCCGACTTGGAGGCGAGCGTGTCCGAGATCGACACGACGTCGAGTGGCCTGCGCGCCGAGTTGTCGGGGCTGTCGATCGTGACGCGCGCGCAGTGGGGCGCGGCGTCGCCTCGGTGCAGCATGGCGTCGAACCCGAGCAAGTACCGGATGGCGATTCACCACACGGAGGGCGCGTCGTCGGATCCGACGCGTCAGCTCCGCGGGATCCAGGCGTTCCACGCGAACAAGGGCTGGTGCGACATCGGGTACCACTTCCTGATCGACGTGGACGGGACGATCTACGAGGGGCGTGAACTCACTTACCGAGGGGTGCATGCCGCGAACAACAACACCGGCAACATCGGCATCTCACACATCGGTAACTTCCATCAGCTCACGCCGCCCGCGGCGATGCTCGCGAGCACGGCGCGCCTCGTGGAGCGGCTCTCTTCGATCTACGGCATCGATCTGTCGCGGAGCGCGATCAAGGGTCACCGCGAGTACTCGAGCACCGACTGCCCGGGCTCGAACCTCTACCCGCGCATTGGCGCGATCATCTCCGACGCCCAGTCGATCCGCAGCGGCGGAGGCTCCGGGACGCCACCGCCCTCGAGCGGCGCGCAGTGTACGCACTCGTTCGGCGGCGTGTACGCGGAGCAGGCGTGCTCGGCGGACTACCAGTGCTGCGGCGGCGCGTGGCGCACTCAGGCCAACGGCTGCGGCGCGTGTGTCTGCACGGAGGCGAGCGGCCAGACCGGGTGCTCGGCGCCGACGCCGCCTCCGCCTCCCCCTCCGCCCGCGCCGCCTTCGACCGGCGCGAGCTGTACGCACTCGTTCGGCGGCGTGTACGCGCACCTCGGGTGCTCGGAGGACTACCAGTGCTGCGACGGCGCGTGGCGGACGCAGGCGAGCGGGTGCGGGACGTGCGCCTGTACGGAGACGAGCGGCCAGTCCGGGTGCCAGGCTCCGGCGCCGGCGCCGCCATCCGGGCAGAGCTGCTCGCACTCGTTCGGAGGGGTGTACGCGCACCTCGCATGCTCCTCGAGCTATCAGTGCTGCGACGGCGCGTGGCGCACGCGCGGCAACGGGTGCGGGGCGTGTACCTGCGAAGAGGAGACCGGGACGCAGGGCTGCGGCGCGGGGAGCTCGACGCCGCCGATGAGCGCGCTGCCGCACGCGGGGCTCACGCTCGGCGGCTCGCAGATCCCGCGCGCGGGACTCGCGAACGGGACGCTCGCGGCGACGCTCGGGGTCTCGACCGAGCCGCTCGGCGCGGTGGTCACGCACGCCGGCGTGTCGTGGGTGCGCGGGCGCGTGAGCTCGTTCGGGGGGCCGAACGACACGGGGGTGTCGGCGACCGAGACGGGCGCGGTGAGCGGCGAGCGGCTGCGGAGCCTGAACAACCCGATGAGCCCGAGCGCGAGCACGTTGGCGTCGCGGCCGGAGGACTACTACTACGCGGCGATGCGCTGGTCGTACTCGCCGAACAGCGTCTCCTTCTGGCGGCGGCAGCGGTTCGTGGTGACGAACGCGTCGACGGGCGCGACGATCGTCGTGCGCGCGGTCGACTGGGGCCCGCATACACGCACGGGTCGAATCTTGGATCTGTCCCCGCAGGCGCTACGCGATCTCGGGGTCACGACGGACGCCGACGTGTTGATCGCGTTCGCTCCCGAGGGGACCGCGCTCGGCGTCGTGCGGTGACGGTCAGGCGAACACGTCGGCGAGCCGCTCGGCGGTGAGGACGCGGACCGCCCACGCCTCGAGCGCTTCGGCGGGGGCGGCGGCGAGCCGCGCCTCGGTCGCCGCGTCCAGCGCGCCGAATTTCAGCGTGAGGAGCTGGGTGAGCGCGCGGAACGTCTCGACCCAGGCCCCGAGGCGCCCCGCGTCCGGATCCCCGCGCGCCCTGAGCGACCAGAGCACCAACCGCACGAAAGGCGCGGCGACGCGGCGTGCGATCGCCTCCTCGGTCGTGGCCGCCAAGTCGTGGACGGGCGTCAGTCGCGCGCTTCCTGGCACAGTTCGAGATGAACCTCCCTACGGGAGCGTCACGTCTCTAGTACCTACGTCAGACGCGCTCCGCGCGCCTTCCTGGCACAGCCTCGGACAGACCTCGCCCCTTGGGCGAGGTCTGCCTCGGCTAGTACCTACGTCAGACGCGCTCCGCGCGCCTTCCTGGCACAGTTCGAGATGAACCTCCCTACGGGAGCTTCACTCTCACTAGAAATCATCCAGGAAGTCGTCGTCGTAGGACTTCTCGAGGCGGTTGCGCTCCGAAGGCCGGATGACCACCGCGAGGTCGAGCCCCACGATCACCGCCGACGCCGTCGCGAAGTTGAAAGAGACGAACAGCGCGGGATCGAAGATCTCGCCGATGTGCAAACGCACGCCCGGCGTCACCAACAACGGCGGTGCGATCTCGCCGACGCCCGCGATCTGGGGCGCCGCGCCGACCTCGAGGTAGGGCTCGAACACGCCGAGCGTCGCGCCCACGCGGCCCGCGGCCGAGAGCAACAACACCGCGTCGCCGGAGCCTTCGAGGTAGAACCCCGGCACGAGCCCCAGCTCGAGCGCGGCGTGGAAGTCGGGCGTGCGGTACGCGAAGTAACCGCGCGCGCGGAACGATAAGAGGTCCTGCACGTAGAGCATCGGCTCGTACGCGCGGAGGGCCGCGACCAGGCCGTCACCGACGTTCGCCGTCGCAGTCGGCGCGTACACGTCGAGCCCACCGCCGACGTCGACGCCGGTCGCGTGGTCGCCGAAGGTCGTCGCGAACGTCGCGCCGGCGCTGAGGTTGCCGAGGCCGCCGTCGGAATCGCCGATCGCGATCGGGAGCGTCGCCGACAAGGCGAAGCCCTCCGTGATCCGCAGCTGGGCCCGACCCTCGAGCGCGAACGCGGTCTTGTTCGCGAACACCCCGCGCGTCGTCAGGTGGAAGCGGGTGAGGGCGATCGGATCGACCAACTCCCCCGACCACCCGATCGCCGGCCGCGGCGGCGGCTTCTGCACCTCCACCTCGCCCCCGGACTCCTGGGCGACCGCCGCGCGAGCGGCGAGGAGGGTCACGACGAACAGGCAGACCGCGGTGCGCACCGGCGCCGACTGTGTGCCGATTCTTTCGGGCGGGCAACCGCGTGCGAACAGGTTGGATGCCGGGGGTGACCGTGTCAGAGTCACGGGTGTGAGACGACGGGTGGCCATCGCGGCGATCTGCTCCGCGTACCTCGCGACCGGCTGTGGTCGGAAGCCGTGCAACGAGTCCGGCGAGTCCCCGCTCGTCCGCCTCGATCAGTCCCTCGACAAGTGCAACTGGCGCCCCGTCGCGCGCATCACCGGTCCCGTCGAGACATCGGCCGGCAAGCTCGTCGAGCTCAGCGCCGCCATGAGCACCGACCGGAACGGCGATCCGCTCGACTACACCTGGTCGCTCGTGACCAAGCCCGACGGGAGCACCGCGGCCCTCGACACCACGACGGGCACCGAAGTCGAATTCACCGCCGACCTCCTCGGCGGCTACGAAGTGAAGCTCGTCGTGACCGACGGCGACCTCCTCAGCGAAGAGATCATCTGGTCCGTCCCGGCCCTCAACCACAAACCGATTGCGCGCCCCGGCACCAACTTCGAGGCTGCGCTCGACAGCGTCGTCCGCCTCGACGGCGCCGCGAGCACCGACGAGGACGGCGACCCGATCACCTATCTGTGGTCCTTCGACGAGCGCCCGATCGGGAGCGCCGCCGAATTCGACGATCCCACCGCCGTCGCGCCGTCCTTCCCCGCTGACGCGCAGGGCTTCTTCGTGGTCTCGCTCGTCGTCAACGACGGTGAGCTCGACAGCGACCCGGGGATCATCCGCGTCGCGGTCGAGATCCCCGGGAGCCGACCCATCGCCGACGCCGGCCCGGACCTCGACGAGGTCGTCGAGGGCACCGAGATCCGCCTCGACGGCTCCCGCAGCTTCGACGCCGACAACGATCCGCTCACCTTCCAGTGGTCGCTCGACGCCGTGCCGATGGGGTCGACGGCGTCGGTCTCCGAGGCGAACGCGCGCTTCGCGCGAATCACGCCGGACGTCGCCGGGACCTACTCCCTGTCGCTGATCGTCCGCGACCGCTTCTTCGAGAGCACGCCGGACGTCCTCACGATCGAGGTCGACCCCGACCTCGAGGCGCGCTCTCGGTTCGATCCGTCGCAGGTCTACGTGTTCGGCCTGATCCGTCCTGGCTCTCGCAATGGGCTGATGAACCTGGACCGGCGCGGCGGCCTGACGATCGCCTTCCCCGGCATCACGGAGCGCGAGTTCTACGTACCGCTCGTGGTGCGCCCCAGCGACAACCGGCTGGTCTACCAGGAGCCGTCGCACAACTACGTCTACATCTTCAACGCCGACCCCTGGGACCCGCCGCGAATGGCGGGGGGAGCGCCGGAGTACCCGGCGGCGCCCGAAATGAACGATACGCCAATCGTCGTGCCGGGGTGCGACGAGCCGGACCAGTTCTGGATCGACCCCGACACGTCCGAGATCATCGTGGAGTGTGACGGCGTCTTCTTCGACGAGACGGGCGCCGAGCCCTTCATCGAGCCGAACGTCGTCCTGCACCTCGGCCCCGCCGGCTCGCGCCTCGTCCGCGTAGGCATCACGCCCGCGGTCCGGACCTCGACCGGCACGCTGCACCTGCACGACGGCCTGATCCGCTTCTTCAAGGGCTATCGGTCCGCGCCGGACGGCGACGGCTTCATCCTCGCCGCGCGCCCGGACGCGATGTCCGTACAGAACGGGCGCCTCGTCCAGCTCCACCTCGACGGGCGCCTGACGCAGCTGGGGACCTATCCGGACGTCCCGGAGGAGCTCGGCCCGCTCGATCGCACGGTCCTCGCGCCCAACGGGGACATGTACATGACGGTCCGCGAGCTCGGAGCCATCGATGTCCACGTGATCCGGCGACCCTTGAACGGCGAAGCGCACGAGGTCGTCTTCGTCGGGGACGACGAGAGCCCGCTCAAGCTGGCCTCCGGCGCGCTGTGGACCGGCCCCTGAACCCCCGGTCGGGCGTCTCTCCGATGTCCGGGTCCGTCCTCGGCGCGCAACACTGCGCTCCGCCATGCGCCGCCTGATTCCCTTCGCGCTCGCCCTGACCTGTTGCGCCGTCGAGCCGGCCTACGACACGTCGAGCGCCCCGATCATCAACGGTGCCGCCTGTACGGCGGCCGACGAGCCGACCAGCGTCGCGATCCTCGCCGACGGGATCATCTCCCTCGGTGGCTTCGGCGAGCTGCCGGTGAAGACCGTGGTCTGTACGGGGACGCTCATCGCGCCCGACGTCGTCCTCACGGCGGCGCACTGCGTGGACCCGGCCGCGCTCGCGGGCGGCTTCGGGACCCCGCAGGACTTCGAGTACGCGATCACCTTCGAGCCGGACCTCACGGGGCTGGCCTCGGGCCAGACGATGAACTTCCCCGCGGACGCGCTCGTCGCGAACGCCGTCGTCGCCCACGAGGGCTTCGATCTCCAGAGCACCGCCATGGTCAACGGCCCCGGGAAGTTCGACGACGTCGGCCTCGTGTTCCTCTCGCGCCCGATCATGGACGTCGATCCGGAGGTCGTCGTGACCGCCGCGGAGGCCGCCGAGCTCGTGACGGGCGCCGAGGTCGCCATCGCGGGGTGGGGCCAGCAGACGATGGAGGGGGGCAACATCTTCATGCCGCCCCCGGCCGGGACGGTCGGCGCCAAACACTGTGCGCTGTCGTTCGTGAACGAGGTCGGTCCGCACGAGTTCCAGGTCGGCGGGGACCAAACCACGTCCCGCAAGTGCCACGGCGACTCCGGGGGCCCCTCGTACTTGCGGATCACCTCCGGCGACTTCCCGGGGCGCCGCGTCGTCGGCATCACGTCCCACGCCTATGACATGACCGACTGCGCCAAGGGCGGGATCGACACCCGCGTCGACGCCTACCTCGACTGGATCGACGGCCAGATGCGCGCCGCCTGCGCCGACGGGACGCGCTCGTGGTGCGACGAGCCCGGCATCCTGCCTCCGGACTTCGGCAGCGCTCCGCCGCCGCGCGACGGCGGGCCGGCGCCGATCGACGCGGGCGTCGCGGACGCGGGCACCACGCCCTCGGGCGGGACCGGCGGCGGGGGCGGAGGCGATCTGCGCGACGACGGCTGCACGTGTGTCGCCTCTGGCGGCGACGCGGGCCTCTGGATCCTCGGCTTGTTCGGTTTCGTCGCGTTCTTGCGACGTCGCTGAGGCCCGTTTCGAGGGTGTTCGCGACAAACACGACCTCGTCGACGATTGGGCCTTGACCCCGCCGACGACTTTTGATTTATGCGCGCTTCACCGCCGGGTACGCGACCGCCCCACAGGAGGGATCGGGATCGTCCAGCGGGGAAAGAGGAGGTGCTGGCGACGAACTGAGAACTCGACCCGGACGGATATCGTCTTCGCGTCTTCGCCCTGAAGACCTGGAGAAATGATCGTCAACGCGAGACCTCAGCCGGAAGAGACGACACCCCGACCGCAGGTGCAAAGCGTGCGCGCAGTTATACCTGAGGCGGAAGAGAGGCGGCTTGGTCACGTTCGTGACCCCCGCCCCAAAGTACTCCGAAGAGTCACCAACACACCGAAACGAAGAACCAATCGAGCCCCCGAGGGCCTCGTAGAGCGAGGCTGTGGGGCGCGAAGGGATCGACGGGCCCGTCTCTCTTCTCGAAGAAGAGGGGGCGGAGTGCCGTTGGTCTTGGAGTTGAGCGGATGCCGACGATCAACCAACTGATTCGGAACGCGCGAGCGGAACCGAAGGTCAAGACGAAGAGCCCGGCGCTCAAGAACTGTCCGCAGCGTCGCGGCGTTTGCGTGCGCGTCTATACGGCCACGCCGAAGAAGCCGAACTCGGCCC
>JAUHYN010000374.1 GCA_030426505.1 bacterium
CTTGGATCCGCAGTGCGCGGGGTGCCACGTCGACATCCACAAGGGTGAGCTCGGCGACGACTGCGCGAAGTGCCACACCGGCGGCGAGAACTTCAAGACGTTGGTGTTCGACCACAACGCGGACTCGCGCTTCCCGCTGACCGGCTTCCACCAGCTCGTCCAGTGCGACAACTGCCACCCGGGGCGGAAGTACAAGATCGAGCAGATCGTCTGCGTCGACTGCCACAAGAAGGATGACGTCCACATCGACGCGCTCGGTACGGAGTGCGCGAAGTGCCACGAGACGAGCGGCGGCGCGCCGAAGTTCGAACACAACGTCCACACCGAGTTCGAGCTCCGCGGCGTCCACCGCCAGATCGAGTGCGAGCGCTGCCACTTCCTCACGCCGGACGGCCTCTCCTACGCGGAGGCCGTACAGGCGGCGACGCCGGACGCCGGCGTGCCGGACTCGGGCGCGAGCGCGGCGGACGGTGGGACGGACGCGGACGGGGGCGCGGCGGACGCGGGTGTGGTCGCGAAGGCGCCGCCGCCGAAGGTGCAGGGCGAGCGCATCCTCGCGTCGACCGCGGCGCCGGGCGCGCCGTTGGATCTGCAGTTCCGCGCCGCGGGCAAGGACTGCGACACGTGTCACCCGGATCCGCACGAGGTCCGCGAGTCGCTCGACTGCGGTTCGTGCCACGGCGAGTCGCAGTGGAAGAGCCCGCCGAAGAACGGCTACCACGAGCGCGCGGGCTTCTCGTTGACGGGCGCGCACACGGTGGTCGCGTGCTCGATGTGTCACTCGGGCGCCGGGAGCCTCGCGGGTCGCGGCGAGCGGTGCGGCGGCTGCCACAACCAGGACGACGTCCACGCCGGCTCGCTGCGCTCCGACTGCGGGCGCTGTCACGACCAGTCGGGGTGGATGCCGACGACGTTCAACCACGTCGACACGGGCTACGTGCTGCAGGGGCTGCACCGCACGCTCGACTGTCGACAGTGTCACCAGGCCGGGAACTTCTTCATCGGCAGTCGCTGCTCGAACTGCCACCTGATGGACTACCGGCAGTCGAACTATCACACGGCGGATCTCGGCGATAACCAGGCGTTCGCGTTGTCGCCGGACCAGTCCGACGGCGAGCTCCCGTACGACCGCAACAAGTTCTACATCACCGGCGGCGGCGCGCTCGGCGCGGTCTCGTACGACTGCGACCAGTGCCACACGCAGTGGTCGTTCGAGTTGGGGATCATCGACTGATGCGCGCGGTGTGGATCGCGCTGCTCGCGCTGTTGCTCTCGTTCGATCCGGTGCCGTCGCTCGTCGCGCCGCAGCTCGCGTTCGCGCAGTCGGACGACGACAAGCCGAAGAAGAAGCGTCGACGCAAGCGGCGCCGCGGTCGTCGCAAGGCGAAGCGCGAGGCGAAGAAGGAAGAAGCGAAGAAGGAGGAGCCGCCGCCGCCCGCAGAGCCGAGCGAAGAGGAGAAGCGGCTCGAGGCCGAGAAGGCGCGCGTGGAGGCGGCGAAGGCGAAGCGGGAAGCCGAGGGGCGCAAGACCTCCGCGCTGCAGACCGGCGCGCCGTCGCGCTGGTCGAACCGCGGCGCGATGGAGCCGATCGTCGCCGAGGTCCCGGTGACCGCGCCGATCCCCGTGCGCAACGTGCCGAAGCCGGTCGGGGTGGAGACGCCGGGGCAGAAGTTGTTCGAGGGGGGCGAGGTGTTGTCGGCGCGGCTGGCGTTGTCCGGGATGCAGCTCGCGACGCGCGGCCAGAACATCCGCTACGACGGCAAGGAGCTGCAGGTCGACGCCGATCGCGATCTCCAGGTCATCCGCGGGCGCGCGACGCTCGCGTACCAACGCATCGCCGGATCGGAGATCGGGGCGCACCTCGATCTCGAGTACCGGCCGTCGCTCAACGCGACGCGCTTCACCGATCAACGCGTGAACGAGATGTACGTGAGCTACGGGCTGACGGACTTTCGCGGGAGTCGGTCGAGTCTGCCGTTCGGCGTCGCGCTGGGGCGCCTCGCGATCCGTGAAGCGGGCTACGCGCAGGCGGACGGCCTCGCGTTCCGCGTAAAGGTGCTCGACGAGCTGCACCTCGGCGCGTTCGGCGGCATCACCGGCAACCCGTACGGCTACAACTGGAACCTGCGGACCAGCGAGTTCATCAGCGCGGACTGGTACACCGGTGGCGTCTTCTCGGCGCTGAGGCTCGGGCGCTTCGCGGCGAACGTCGCGGGTGTCCTCACGTACGCGAACCCGGCCGTGAACCCGGCGAACCCGCTGGGGCAGCGCAACGGTCTGGACCGCATGTACGCGAGCGTCGACGCGAGCTACCTCGTCACGCCGGACCTCAACTTCTTCGCGCAGGGCATCATCGACTTCCTGCCGAACGGTCAGCTCGTGCAGAACCTCGAGCTCACCGGGACGTGGTCGCCGACGCCCGAGAGCTCCGTGGCGTTGTCGGTCGGGCGCTTCTCGACCGTCGTCTACGAGCAGTCGACGGGCTACACGTACGAGGTCGACGCGGCCGGGAACAAGTACGACCCGAACGACCTGAACCTGCGCAACCGGCAGATCGTCGACGAGAACGGGAACCCGATCGTCCCGTTCGACGCGGCGATCTACTCGACCATCTACAATCAGGCGCGCCTGCGCGGCGGCTACCGGATCCTGCGCGAGCTCGAGCTGTACGGTTCGGTCAACGCGCTGCTCCGCGACTTCGGGGCGACGAACGACGCCATCGCGGCGGCGGGGATCGACGGTGAGGTCGAGGGGACGCCGTTCCGCCTCTTGCCGGGGGTCGGTGCGCGGTACCGCAACCCGGACGTCATCGACGCCAACATCGAGATCACGGGCGTGATCGACGAGCGCTCGAACACCGACGCGATCCTCGCCGCGGGCCTCGGACGCGAGCTCTTCGGTCTGTACTTGAGCGTGGACGGGCGCCGCTACCTCGGCGCCATCCAGGGCACGGACGGCGGCATCAACCTCGCGTACACGTTCCCGCGCGACTGGCTCCCGGGGCTCCTGCTGATCCGCGGCACGGCGCGCTACTTCCAGGAGAACCTGCGCCTCGTGATGCCGATCCTGGACGAGAACGGCCTCGAGGTCCGGGACGACGACGGGAACCCGGCGGGGATGGTCTTCGATAACCAGCAGTCGGTGCTGCTCTTCGCCGGGGTCGAGTGGCGCCTGTAGAGTGTGCGAATATTGTCGCACCAAAACCTACCTTCTCCCGATAACTCCTGACGATGGTCTCGATTCATCGCAGGTTCGACTCGGTCCCCGTGGGGAATCCGCCCTTCCGGGGCGCTCAGATCGGCGATCGCGTCCAGGTCGGCCTCGGCGAGTTCCTCGCCAAGCCGCCGGCGGGCACGCTGTGGCACCGCCCCGGCCCGTCGGACACGTTCACGCTCCACGCGCAGCAGGTCCACCCGGTGCTCGAGCCCGGCGACGTCATCGGCGTGCGGCCGGGCGGCCTGATCCCGACCCCGCCGATGGGCTGCCACTACCTGCGGATCTACGACCAGGTCCCGGAGGCGAAGAAGAGCCAGGCCGCCGAGCTCTACAAACTCCAGGGCCCGCAGCCCGCGCCCGCGTTCGCGGCGTTGCCCGTGCCGAAGCCGGGCCTGTCCGGCGCGGTCGTGATGAACCCGCGGATCCCGATGTTCCCGCCGGCCGACAAGGGGCGCCGCTGGTTCCCATTCTTGGTCGACGGTCGCGATCTGCGAAACATCGCCGCGGTGCAGGTGATGGCCGCAGTGGCCTGAAACCGGCTGATTCGGTGCGCTCGCTAAGCGCTTGCCTCCGATAGGACTCGATGCCAGGCATGGGCCCACTCATGCCTGACATGCAGATCACTCCCGAACAGATTCAACTCGGCGTGACCTACGCGACCCGCGTGGTCGGTGTCCTCCTCCTCCTCTTCATCGCGAACATCGTCGCGAGTTGGGTGCGCCGCCTCGTGATCGGCTCGCTCGAGAAGGCGAAGTTCGACGCGACGCTCACCAAGTTCTTCTCGAACCCGGCGCGCTACACGGTGCTGATCCTCGCCGTCCTCGCGGCGCTGGGCGTATTCGGCATCGAGACCACGAGCTTCGCCGCCGTGATCGGTGCCGCGGGTCTCGCCGTCGGCCTCGCGTTCCAGGGGACGCTCTCGAACTTCTCCGCGGGCGTCATGCTCCTCGCGTTCCGCCCGTTCAGGGTCGGCGACTACATCAACGCGGCGGGGACCGCGGGTACGGTGGAGTCGATCGAGTTGTTCACCACGCGCCTGGTGACGCCCGACAAGCGCCTCATCATCGTGCCGAACAGCGCGGTGTTCGGCAGCACGATCGAGAACGTGACCTACTTCGACACGCGTCGCGTGAATGTCGACGTCGGCACCGATTACGGCGCGGATCTGCAGAAGACGCGCGAGGTCCTCGAGAAGGTCGCGAACTCGGTCGAGGGGCGCATCGACGACCCTGCGTCGCAGGTCTACCTCCTCCAGCTCGGAGGCTCGTCCGTCGACTGGACCGTGCGCGTGTGGTGCAACACCGCCGACTTCTGGGCCGTGAAGGAGCGCCTCACGCGCGACGTGAAGAACGCGCTCGACGAGGCCGGCATCGGCATCCCGTTCCCGCAGCAGGACGTCCACCTCGACCCGGACGTCATCGAAGCGCTCAAGAGCAAGTAGCGCTCGCGCGCGGGTTCAGCCGAGGACGCTCCTCAACCTCAACTCGAGGTGGGGAGCGCCCGGCCCCAGCCGCGCGCCCGGTCGCTCCACCACGCGGACCGGCGCCGACGACGGCAGCTTCACCACCTTCGACGCGAGCGGCGTGACGCCGTTGTCGGCCGCGATCCGCGCGTCGACCTCCGCGCGCGCGAGCGCCGAGGCGTGCGCGGCGTCGCGGTTGAGATCCTGCGCGATGCGCCCGGCGTTCTCTCTCGCGCGCTCGGCGTCGGCGGCGATCTCGCGATCGTTCGCGTCGAGGATCTCGCGGGCCTTTGTCTCCTCCTTGCGCCGCTCTCGAGTGTTCGCCGACGCGCGTCGGTTCGTGAGGTCCGCGACGAGCTCCAGGTCGAACGGGATCGTCGGCGCCGCGGAAGTGCGCGGGGCCTCGCCGAGGAGCGCGCCGTCGGTCTTCGGCGCGAGGCGCGCGAAGCCGTCGTCGAAGCCGCGGCGCGGCGCGGCGTCGGTGGTCGCCGTGGGCTCCGGCCGAGGGCCGACCGTCGCTTCAGCGCGGGTGAGGGTCGAGTGCGTTCGTTTGACGTCCATGTCGTGTCTCGCTTCCTGGCCCGTGGATAGAGCAACCGGGATGCCAAGGCCCACGCCGCGCTCGCGCGGGGACACGACTGCAATCGAGGCGACGACAGATCGCACCGCGCGCGCTGCACGGGACGTCGCGCGTACGCACTCGGTGACCGACGATCGACGCCGTTCGGTACGCGCTCGTACGCGCCGAAGCGCGCCCCCGCCCCGGGGGGATTCGGGGCGGGGGCCGCTCAGCAACCGCCGCCGCGCGAGGACGCGGGCGACGTGGGGGAGAGCGCGCAGCGGTTCGCGTTGACGTGGATTCGCCCGGGGCCACCGCCGCCGCCGCCGCCGGGGCGATCGCCGCCGGAGCCGCCCGCGCCGCTTCGACCGTCCGCGCCGGCCGTCGCCGCGAGTTCGCCGGTGGCGCCGTCGCCGCCCGGGGCTCCGTCTGCGGAGCGGCCGCCCGAGGCCGCGGTGTTCGCGGGCGCGCCGTCTTCGCCGTCTTCGCCGCCGCCGTCGTCGTCACCGGCTTGGCCGCCGCCGCCGCCGTGCGCGTACACGCCGCCCTGCACGGTCACGACGTCGCCTTCGAGGAGGATCGCGCCGCCCGCGCCGCCGCCGCCGCCGCCGCCGCGTCGTCCGCCGCCCCGGCCGCCTTCGCCGAAGGCCTCGATGGAACCGCGCACGAGGATCGCCCCGCCCGCCGAGATCTCGAGCGCGCCGCCCGCGCGCCCACCGCGTCCGCCGCTCCCGTCACCGTCGCCGCCGCGACAGCCGACCTCGAGCGGGACGAGTCCGGGGAGATCGATCGCGTCGCCGGCTCGGCCGCCGCCGCCGTCGCCGCCGTCGCCACCTTCGGCGCCGGCTGCTCCGAAGCCTCCGCCGCCTCCGCCGCCGTCGTCGCGGCCGTCGGTCCCGGCGCAGGCGCGGTTGGCGTGTGCGGCGGTGACGACGCCGTCGATCAGCGCGTTGCCCGCGACGACGACGACGAGCGGGCGCGTGCCGCGGACGTCGAGCCGCCCCGTCGGCGTGACTTCGAAGCGGGTGGCGGCGAGGAGCGCGAGGTCGGTGCCCGGGACGAGCGCGAGGCTGGGCGGCGCGCCGCACCACGCGCCGACGGTGAGCGCGTCGGTGTCGATGCTCGCCTCGCAGTCGATTCGGATCGCGTCGCCGACGGTGACGTCCGCGGGATCGTAGTTCGACTGGAACGGAGGCGCGGTGCCCGCGTCGATGTTCGGGCCGGCGAGGTCGCCGCCGTCGCGTGCTGCAGAGCCGTCGACGCTGCCGCCGTCCGTCGCGTCCGGCTGCGAGGCGTCGGCGAGATCGACCCCGGCGTCACGGTCGCGCGGCGTGACATCGCCCGGCGGGGACGACAGCTCGATCGTCCGCGCGGGATCGAAGCCGCACGCGATCGCCACGCACGGGAGAGCGAGGAGGGTGACGGAGCGCGCGCGCATCACACGCAGTCCTCGCCGCACTCGGGGCGATCGTCGGTCGGAGCGCCGTCGGTGGGGTCGGGGGTGCCCGCGTCGCCGGGCTCGCAGCGGTCTTGGTACGGAGCGGGCGCGATGTCGTCGCCACCGCGGACGTCGGAGCGATCGTCGTGGTCGATTCGAATCGTGGCGTGGTCCAGTTCGCGGCCCCGCGCGTCGACGAGGTCGAGTCGATATTCGCCGTCGCCGTGGTTGCCACCTTCGAGGTCGGCCTCGACGATCTCCACGACCGCGTCGGCGTTGAACGCGGCGAGGTTCCAGGTCGTGTCGCCTTCGTACGCGAAGGCGAAGTCGACGCCCGCGTCACCGTCGCAGCGCTCCAGGAAGTTCGAGAGCACGAAACGATCGCCCACGCGGACGTCCAGGTTGTAGCGCTCGAAGCGGCAGCGCGAGAGATCGGTGGGGCACGGCGTCTCACGCTCTTCGCGTTCACCTTCGCGCTCGCCTTCGATCTCGGCGGGGGCGGGCGGGCCGTCGTCGAGCCCGCCGAGGGCGCCCCGATCGACTTCGGCCTCCGGGGCCGGGCCGCAGGTGGTCACCCACCCGACCGCATCCGACGATGGAGGTCGACATTGGGCGTTCGAATCGCAATCGTGCGGCAGGCGGCCACCTCGGTCGTCCGGCTCGTCGTGGACTACGACGGGCTGTGCCCCCCGACCGGGCTCTTCGCCGACCTCGAGGCGATCGGATGGCGCCCACCGCCACCGGCTCCTCCGACGGCCGAGGCGAGGGTTCAGGACAAGTCGAAGGCCTCGCCGCTTCCCCCAGTCGACCGCGATCAGAGCGGCTTCGTCGTTTGCTGTCATCCGTGCCGAACGTCCTCTTCGACCACCGCCGGCGGGCGCCGGGCGTGTCGCGCTTTTGTGGCAAGCAACGCGAAGCGTCAACCCACCCGCGTCAACGGC
>JAUHYN010001447.1 GCA_030426505.1 bacterium
CGCTCCTCGCGAACGGGATCGACCCGACGGCGATCGACGAAGAGATCCCGTTCCTCGGCGTGCTCCTCAAGCGCGAGCAGGACATCGGCACGGCGATCCGTCGCCTCGCCGCGAGCGGCACCGCGCGGAACTGGAACAAATGAGCGAACCGCACCTCCTGTTCGGCACGTTCTTCTACGGCCTCCGCAAGGAGGGCCTGAAGATCGGTCTGTCGGAGTGGATGGTGCTGCTCGAAGCGCTCGAGAAGCGCGCGATCGAGCCGTCGCTCGACGACTTCTACCACGTGGCGCGCGCGATCCTCGTGAAGAGCGAGGCGCACTACGACACGTACGACCAGGTCTTCGTCCACGTCTTCGGCGGGCAGCCGTTGCCGACGAAGGTGCTCGGCGAGCTGCTCGAGTGGCTCACCGATCCGAAGATGCGCGAGATCACCGAGGAGATGATCGCGAAGTTGCAGGCGCTCCCGCTCGATGAGCTGCGCCGCATGTTCGAAGAGCGCATGCGCGAGCAAGACGAGCGCCACGACGGCGGCAACCGTTGGATCGGGACGGGCGGCACGTCGCCGTTCGGGCACAGCGGTCAGAACCCGGCGGGCGTGCGCGTGGGCGGCGGCGGCGGGCAGCGCTCGGCGATCCAGGTCGCGACGGCGCGCGAGTTCAAGAAGTACCGGCACGACCAGATCCTCGACGTGCGCGCGATGGCGGTGGCGTTGAAGAAGCTGCGTCGGATCTCGCGGCGGCACGCGGACCTCGAGCTCGATATCGACGAGACGATCGACGAGACCTGCCGCCAAGCCGGCGAGCTGTCGATCGAGTTCCGCCCCCCGCGCAAGAACGAGGCGCGCGTGTTGTTGCTCATGGACGTGGGCGGGTCGATGGATCCGTACAGTCACATGGTGGAGCGGTTGTTCTCGGCGGCGAGCAGCCTGAACCACTGGCGCAAGTTCGAGGCGTTCTCGTTCCACAACTGCGTGTACGAGCGGCTCGAGCCGGGCCGCGAGGATCGCGAAGACGAAGGCATCCTCACCGCGGACCTGTTGGTGGAGCGCCCGCCGGAGACGTTCCTGATCATGGTCGGCGACGCGTACATGGCGCCGAGCGAGCTGCTCGATCCGTGGGGCGCGATTCACTACTACCACCACAACAAGACGCCCGGGATCGCGTGGCTGCATCGGCTTCGGAAGCGCTTCCCGCGCGCGGTGTGGTTCAACCCGATCGCGGAGCGCGGGTGGGGCGGGTGGACGATCAAGATCATCCGCGAGGTGTTCCCGATGTTCCCGCTGACGCTGGACGGGATCGAGAAGGCGGTCGACACGCTCGTGAAGGGCGCGCCGGATCCGATCCCGTCGCTCGCGCAGCTTCACCCGGAGCTCGGCCAGTTCGAGCACGGCGACTGAGGTCGTGAATGCAACTCGAGGCGAGCTACCAGTGCGCGGCCTGCGGGCAGATCAACTACACGGACGTCGACCCGAGCGCGGGCGCGTCGCAGTCGTACGTGGAGGACTGCCAGGTGTGCTGCCGGCCGAACGTGTTGGCGGTGACGGTGGACGTGGAGGCGGGCGAGGCGTGGATCAGTAACCAGCTCGAGTACTGATG
>JAUHYN010000375.1 GCA_030426505.1 bacterium
CACCGGGAGCGTGGGGACGAAGGGCGGCACCGCGGGGAACTCCTGGAACAAGTTCGTGCCGAAGCCGTTCAAGTCACCGCCCGCGTTCGACGCGTGGAACGACCTGCACTTCGCGGACGAGTGGCCCTTCTCGTTCTACGAGATGAGTTTCCTCCTCCCGCACTTCCTCGAGGAGAATCGGGGCGACGTCGACGTGTACTTCACGCGCGTCTACAACCCGATGTGGATCAACCCGGATGGGTTCATGTGGCTCGACGCCCTACGCGACGAGGAGAAGATCAAGTGCCACGTCGCGCTCACCCCGACGTGGAACGAGTCCGCGTGGTTCGCCGACTACGTCCTGCCGATGGGGCACGCGGGCGAGCGCCACGATCTCATGAGTCAGGAGACCCACGCCGGTCAGTGGATCGCATTCAGGCAGCCGGTGCGTCGCGTCGCGATGGAGAAGGCCGGCCACGCGATCGAGTTCACGTACCAGGCGAACCCGGGCGAGGTGTGGGAAGAGGCGGAGTTCTGGGTCGAGCTGTCGGGGCGCATGGATCCGGACGGCGAGCTCGGGATTCGGCAGTGGTTCGAGAGCCCGGTCCGCGAGGGCAAGCTGATCTCCCAGGACGAGTACTGGGGCTGGATCTTCGACCACAGCGTCCCGGGGCTCCCGGAGGCCGCCGAGAAGGAGGGCCTCACGCCGCTCGCGTACATGAAGAAGTACGGCTGCTTCGAGGTGAAGGCGGAGAACTACCAGCCGTACCTCGAGAAGGGCTTCTCGACCGAGAGCAAGAAGCTCGAGCTGTACTCACCCGTGATGGCGGCGTGGGGTTGGAAGGAGCTCGAGTACGTGGTCCCGTGGACGCTCGAGAGTCACGTGAGTCCGAACCGCATCGACCGCGCGAAGGGCGAGATGCTCCTGCTCCCGAACTTCCGATTGCCGACGCTGATTCACACGCGGAGCGCGAACGCGAAGTGGCTCTACGAGATCAGTCACAAGAACCCGGTGTGGATGCACCCTTCGGACGCCGAACGCCTCGGACTCTCCACCGGTGAGTTGGTACGCGTGGAGACCGAGATCGGTCACTTCGTGGATCGCGTGTGGGTCACCGAGGGCATCAAGCCCGGCATCATCGCGATGAGTCACCACCTCGGGCGTTGGCGCCTCGAGGAGAACAGCGGCATCAACCCGGGGACGTCGAACCTCGCGCGGCTGGACCAGCAGGACTCGGTGCATTCGCTGTCGGTCGTCCACGGCGCGAAGGCGACGAAGACCTTCGACCCCGACACCGAGCGCGTGTGGTGGGAGGACGTCGGGGTCCACCAGAACCTCACGCACGCGGTTCACCCGGATCCGGTCAGCGGCGCGCACTGCTGGTTACAGAAAGCGACGAACGTGACGAAGGCGAAGCCAACGGATCGCTACGGCGACGTCTCGGTCGACACCAAGCGATCGATGGCGGTCTACGAGGAGTGGAAGTCGTGGACGCGGCCCGCGAGTCAGTACAGCCCCGACGGCACGCGGCGGCCCTATTGGCTCAAGCGCCCCCTCAAGCCGGTCCGGTCGGCGTACGATCTCCCCAAGAAATGACGTCGCAGAACACACTGAGCGTCGCGTACACGGTGCTCGCCGACCTCTTCGAGTTCGGGGTCCGCGAAGAGGACAAGGAGCGGCTCTACGCGCTGTTCGGTGTCACGCCCACGACCGACTACGAGGGCGCGGCACACTACCGCGCGCTCGGGCTCGCCGTGCCTCCGCACGAGAGCGTGTTCGCGGACCCCGACGGTGTGGTCGGCGGGGTCTGTTCGCAGCGCGTCGTCGACACGTACGCGCGGATCGGGTTCGCGTACGACGTGACGGGCGCGGCGCCGGATCACCTCTCCGTGCAGCTGCGCGCGTTGGCGTCGATCTGCGAGGGGCCGGACTCGGCGCAGCGCGTGATGGTGGACGGGCTGCTCTCCTGGGTGCCGATGCTCGCGTACGCGCTCCGCGACTACGCGCCGTACGGCGCTGCGGCAGACATGCTCGTCGCGGTGTTGCTCGAACACCGGAGCCCGCTGCCGGCGGACCGCTTCGTCATTCCTCCGCTCGCGCCGGCGCCCGTCGACCTCGACGATCCGAGCACTCGCCTGCGTGACATCGCCGTCGCGCTCTGTCGGCCTTGCGTGTGCGGGATGTGGATCTCGCGCTTCGACGTCACGCGCCTCGCGCGCGCGGTGGAGGCCTCGCACGGGTTCGGCGAGCGCGCGCTGATGCTCGAGAACCTGCTGTCCTCCGCGTCGGATCGCTCCGCGCTCCCGCGCCTGTTGGATGCGTTGCGCGAAGACGTGAGCGGCTGGCGGCGCCACCTCACGACGGTGCCCGACGTCTACGCGACGGCTTGGCGCGAGCGCCTCGCGTGGACGGAAGCCACGCTCACGACGATCGACGAACGCGCCTCAATGCTGTGACACACACTTGAGGCACGGCGGCTTCGCGCCCGGCGCGCAATCGATCTGTTGGCAGACCCCGAGCGGCCCGCTCGGCAGCTTGCACTTGTCGAACTGCTTCGTGCAGGTCGCCGGCACGGCAGAACCGAGGTCGGGGCAGCCCGCGAGGAGGAGGAGCAGGAGCGCGGCGTACCTCACGCGCGGAGCTTACTCGATCAGGCGGTGCTCTTTCAGCTTTCGCCACAATGTCGTGCGACTCATCTGGAGGAGCTCCGCGGCTTCGGCCTTGCGACCGCCCGTCTTCTCGAGTGCGCTGAGGATCGATCGGCGCTCGATCTCCTTGAGGTCCAATGCATCCTCGTCTTCGGCCCCAGGGGGCGCCTCGCCGCGCAGCTCGGGCGTGAGGTCGGCGAGCTCGATCGAGGGCCCGTCGCCCACGATGAACGCGTACTCGATGACATTCCGGAGCTCGCGCACGTTGCCGGGCCACTCGTGCCCGAGGAGCGCGCCCATCGCCGCGGGCGCGATCGAATCGACCTGCCGGGTCTCGCGCTCGTTGAGTTGATCGATGAAGTGCCAGGTGAGCGCCTCGACGTCGCCGGTGCGATCGATCAAGCGCGGCACGAACAGCGGCACGACGCGCACGCGGTACATCAAGTCTTCGCGGAAGCGCCGCCCGTGGACTTCGCGACGGAGCGAGCGGTGCGTCGCGGCGAGGATGCGGACGTCGACCGCCGTGCGCTCCGACCCACCGACGGGGACGAACGCCCGCTCTTCGAGGACGCGGAGCAACCTGGCTTGCAGATCGAGCGGCATCTCCGCGATCTCGTCGAGGAACAACGTGCCGCCATTGGCGAGCGCGAACAGGCCGTGGCGATCGCGGACAGCGCCGGTGAACGCGCCGCGCACGTGGCCGAAGAGTTCGGACGCGAGCAGCTCGGGCGTGAACGTCGCGCAGTTCACGGCGAGGAACGGCCCGCCGCTGCGCCGACTGAGGTTGTGAATGGTGCGGGCGACGAGCTCCTTGCCGGTGCCGGTCTCGCCGCGCACGAGGACGTACGCGTCGCTCTTCGCGACGCGGTGCAGGAGCTCGAAGAACGCCTCCATCTCGGGCGCGACCGTGAGGAGGCCGTGAAAGTTCGTCGCTGCGCGGTCGGGACGTTTCGCCATGTTTCGGACCGTCGAAACCCATTAATACGGATGCGCGCCGAAGCCCAGCGCAGGGCTCGTGCAGGGGATTGGCCCGGTCGTTGCTCTCGATGACGAGCATGTTGTTCCGTCAGCTCTTCGACCCGCGGACCTCGACCTACACGTACTTGCTCGCCGACGAGGCGACGCGCGAGGCGATCCTGATCGACCCGGTGCTCGAGCAGGTCGAACGCGACGAAGCGCTGCTCGACGAGCTGGGGCTGACGCTCGCGTATACGCTGGAGACGCACGTCCACGCGGACCACGTGACCGGGGGCGGCGTGCTGCGGGTGCGGCGCGGGAGTCGCTACGTCGTGTCGCGCGCGGGCGGCACGATCGGGGCGGACGTCGAAGTCGACGACGGGGACGATATCGTCTTCGGGCACGAACGGTTGATCGTGTTCGCGACGCCGGGTCACACGGACGGCTGCGTCACGTACGTCACGGCGGATCGGTCGGCGGCGTTCACAGGCGACGCGGTGCTGATCCGCGGCTGCGGTCGCACGGACTTCCAGCAGGGCTGCGCGCGCACGCTCTTCTTGTCCGTCCGCGACAAGATCTTCGGGCTCGCGGACGACGCGAAGATCTACCCCGCGCACGACTACGAGGGCCGCACGGTCTCGACGGTCGGGGAAGAGAAGCAGCACAACCCGCGGCTGAAGATGGAGATCGATCAGGACGCGTTCGTGGGGATCATGAACGACCTGAACCTCGATCGCCCGAAGCGCATCGACGTCGCGATGCCGGCGAACCTGCGGTGCGGGATGTCGACGCAGGACTGGATGCCGATCGCACGGACGTCGGGCGACGTGCCCGAGGTGTCGACGTCGTCGGTGGCGCGCCTTCCCGAGGGCGTCCACCTGATCGACGTGCGCTCGCGCGACGAGTACGAAGGCGAGCTCGGCCACATCGACGGGACGGAGCTGGTGCCGCTCCCCGAACTCAGCAGCGCGTTCGGGCGCTGGGAGAAGGACTCGCCGTACGTCGTGATCTGCCGCTCCGGCGGGCGCTCGGGGAAGGCGGCGACCGCGATGGAGGAGGCGGGCTTTCAACGCGTGGCGTCGATGGCCGGCGGGATGCTGCGGTGGCGCGCGGAGGAGGCGCGGCGGTCTCGGTCGTGACGGTGGACGGTGCGAGCGGGGTCGGGTACGTGTCTCGGCGTGAAGGCCGGCGTGTTCCGAGCGACGGGTCCGTCCGGGTGCCTCACCGCAGCGGGGTCCGTGCAACCCGCGACCGGTCAGGGCGGGGCGGACTGAATGCTCGCGCTGCTCCTGTTGGCCGCCGCCTCTTCGTGGGAAGCGTACGGCGCCGTGGGCGGGCAGGTCGACTCGGATCCGCACGGCGTCCTCGACCTCGGCATTCGGAGCGGGCCGTACCGCGGCGAGCTGCGCACCGACACGCTCGAACTCACCTACGCGCCCACGCGCTCCACCGGTCGCGCGTGGGCGACTCTCCGGCTGCAGGGCTTCGCGGCGCAGATGCTCATCTCGCCGTGGGCGAACGGCGACAAGGATCCGAGCCGCGCGCTCGTCGCGTTGATGAGTGAAGCGAACGCGGGGTGGGTCGAGTACCTCCCGCACGGCTTCTACGCCGGGCTCTCCGCGGGCGCTCGCGGGTACGCGTTCTTCGCGCGCTCCGACGAGACGGCGGAGCCCGTCCCGGACCCGACGGGTCGGATCTCACCTTCGAGCTTCGTGGGTTGGTGGTCCGAATCGTTGCGCGCGGAGATCGCGGGGCGCGCGTACTTGGGCGGGAAGCGCGTGGGCGGCGGCGTCGAAGGTTCGTTCGACTGGTCACCGCGGTGGGTCGTCGCGCCACGGCTCGCGGGGTGGTTCGGCGCGGCCGAGAACCTCGACTTCCTCACGCAGACCCGGCTCGGCGGCCTCAACCCGTATGTCGTCCCGCTCGCGGGCGCGGCGTGGGCCGAGTGGTGGGTGGAGGACTACGTCGCCGCGCGCGGCGGTATCGCCGTGCTTCTCGGCCCGGTCGAGGTGACGCCGTTCGCGGACGTGGCGCGCTTCGACGGAATGAACGCGGTCGGCTTCGGCGTGAAGGGCCACGCGGAGCTCGATGAGTTCTTCGTCACCGCCATCGGTGGATACGCGCCGTTCATCGAGCGTGCGCCGGGGGTGCTGCGCGTGAGCGTGTGGGTCCTCGCGGGCACGAAGTGGATGACCTTTTGAGTTGTTGCGGGCGTCAGCGGGCGTCGTCGCGGCAGTAGTAGCGGACGCGCACGTGGCAGTCGCCTCCGTTTTCGTCGTGCTCACGGCACCCGAAGCCCACGCGCGTCCTCGAGAAGGCGGGGTCGATGCGCAGCTGGCCGCTCGTGATCGCGGTGCCGTTCGCCCAGCATCGGCCACGTGAGACGTCGTCGGAGGCGCGCACCACGCGGACGCGGTTGATGGGGACCGCGTCGAGCTGGGCGTCGCTCACGGCGCCGGACTCGAGGTTGCACGCGGTCTGCACGCCGATCAGCGTGTGGCCCGCGGGGCACAGCGCTTCGCCGGTGCAGTCGCGGTTCTCGCCCTCCACGCGACAGTCGCGGTGGGCCGTCTGCACGCGGCAGGTGCGCGCGGGCGCGGCGACGAGCTCGCCGTTGCGGCAGACGCGCGCGGCGTCGCAGGCCAGCCTCACCGGGGAGCGGTAGTTCCAAGCGACGTCGGTGACCTCGTCCGTGAAGATGAAGGTCGCGTCGCCGTTCCGCTCGCCGTCGTACACCGCGCAGCCGGCGCGGCTCTGGAGGATGCCGAGCGATCGGGACACGTCGCTGGTGAGGAGGTTCTTGTCGACGTAGTTGGTGTCGAGCTCCTTCGCGACGCTGCTGATCCGAACGAAGTCCTCGACGTTGCGCCCGCCTCCGAAGTTCCCGAAGTGATTCTGCGCGACGACGTTGTGCCCGGCCCAGTCGAGGTTGCTCTCGCTGCTGTTCGGGATGACTTCGGAGTCCCACGGGGAGCGGACGTCGTTGCCGGCGTACGGCGTGTCGCCCGGCCCGAGGTCGTCGTGGCAGTACTTCTTCACGCCGATGTACCACTCGACGGGGAGGTCGTCTCGCGAGCCGATGAACACGGCGGGCTCGTCGTGCGACTCACCCCCATAGTCGAACACGTTCGCGATGATCTGGTTGTACTGCGCGCCGCGGTGCCGAATCATGTTTCGCTCGCCGCAGTTCCGGTAGAGGTAGATGCCGCCGTAGCGGATGCGTTGGATGTGGTTGCCGATGATTCGGTTGTGTTCGGAGCCGTCGATTGCGATGACTTCGCGGCGCCCGCCGGAGGGTTCGGTGACGTCGGTCTCCCACTGGGCGGAGTGCCCGAGGATCACGTTGTTGCGGATCGTGTTCCAGCCGCCGTCCGCGGGGAGGTAGATCGTGCTGTAGACGTAGCCGCCGACAATGCGCGAGTCCTCGATGGTCATGTGATGCACGCCGGGGAGGAGATGCACCGGTGTGCGGAACTTCCCGTTGAACGTGACGTTCCGGAACGTGATGTGCTGCGCCGCGCTCTCGCGGAGGCGCTGCACGTGGTCGGCGCGCGGAGATGAGTACAGCGCGTAGTCACCGCCGAAGGAGCCGGCGCTGATCCGGCCGTCGATCACGCAGCGATCGACGGACACACGTTCGACGGGATCGCAGCGCGGCGCGATGGCGCCGATGGAGTCGTGGCCTTCGGTGAGGCCGCAGTTCGATGGGCGGAACGAGATCACGGGTGGCTCACCGATGTCGCGACCAGCCATGTCGCGGAGCTCGGCGACGGTGAAGGGATTCGTGAGTCGCGCGCACAGCTGCCCTCCGGTCGCGGTCATTTCGCAGCGGCAGTCGATGCGGCGATTGGAAGAGCGCGGTCCGGCGTAGCGGAGCGAGGTGAGGATGCGGTCTTCGGCTTCGAAGGTGAGATCGCAGCGGATGGTCTTGGGGTGCGGCACGCCGTCGGCGTTCTTGGCGTCGCTGGGGAGGTTGGCGAGGAAGTCGGAGGCGCGCAGGTAGCCCATGTCACGGCGGCG
>JAUHYN010001448.1 GCA_030426505.1 bacterium
GTCGCGCGGCTCGAGGCGATGGAGGCCGAGGGCTACGTCCACGCGACGATCGCGGAGGCCGTCGCGGCGATGGAGGCGCGCGGCCTCGCGCCGCGCGCGCTCCCGACCACGCTCGACGGCACGTGGCAGCCCGACGACACCGGCAACGTGTACCGGTGGATGGGCGGCTCCGGTCTGTTCCGACCGCAGGAGCGGGACAGCGCGGTCCTCGCGGCGATCTGGCGAGCGCGCACCGCGGTCGAAGCGTTGGCGTCGGTGGTCGACGCGGCCGACCGAGGGCTGCGCGCGGCGTGGCGCGAGGTGCTGCTGGCGCAGGTGAGCGATTCCACTGGGTGGAATCCATTCATTGGAGAGGTGGAGTACAGCCTCGCGAAGTCGGCGGCGGCGGAGGCGCTGGTGGACGACGTAGCGGCGTGCGCGGAGGTCACGGTGCCGGTGGAGGCGATCGCGTGTTCGCCCTCGACGACGACGCTGGAGGCGTTGGGGGCGGAGCTCGTGGCGCCGGTGCGGACGGTGCGCACGACGGTCGAGTCGTGCGACGTGGGCGGGGCGACAGCGCACCGGATCACGTTGGAGGTCGAAGCGGAGATCGACGAAGAGCCGCTGTTCGATCCGTCGGCGGAGGCCGGGCAGGCGCGGGAGGTCGAGCTGCGGTTCGCGCTCGAGGGGCGCACGGTGCGGATGCCGCCGGCGCTCACGGACGCCGTGGTGGCCTACGACCTGGACGCTTTCGCGTTCGAGTGGACGGGCGTCCCGCTCGCGCACGGTTTGGCGTCGGTCGGCGCGGATCGGTGGGTGGTGCAGGACCTCGCCACGGGGCGGACCGCCGCGCTGCTGACGCGCACCGGGACGCACGCCGAAGCGCTGCGCCTCGCGGATACGACGGTGTCGCGCGCGTTCCCGTCGGCGCCGCGCGTCTACGTGGTCGAGGGCGTGGCGGACCCGGCGGAGGCGGTGGAGATCGCGCGGCGGATCAATCGGGTGGGGGCGAGGTAGCGGGCTCTCAGTGGGCGACTCACGTGGTAAGAGCCCCGCCCATGGCCGAACTCATTCGCTACGAAGTCGACGCGGGCGTCGCGACGCTGACGCTCTCGGATCCCCCCGCCAACACGTACACCTACGAGATGTTGAAGCAACTCGACGCGCGCATCCTCGACGCGCGCATGGACGACACGGTCCACGTGATCGTGTTGACCGGCGACGGCGAGAAGTTCTTCTGCGCCGGCGCGAACATCAACATGCTCGACGACGTCACGCCGACGTTCAAATACTACTTCTGCCTGCACGCGAACGAGACGCTGAACCGGCTCGAGCAGACGCCGAAGCTGGTCATCGCCGCGATGAACGGGCACACCGTCGGCGGCGGCCTCGAGGTCGCGCTCGCCGCGGACATTCGCCTCGGCAAGAAGGACGGCGGCAAGGTCGGCCTGCCGGAGGTCGCGCTCGGCGTGCTCCCCGGGACCGGCGGGACGCAGCGCCTCCTCCGCGTGCTCGGGAAGGCGAAGGCGCTCGAGCTGATGACGAAGGGCGCGACGTTCTCGATGGACGAGGCCGCGTCGCTCGGGCTCGTCAACGAGGTCTTCGAGGCCGAAGG
>JAUHYN010000376.1 GCA_030426505.1 bacterium
GCAGCGCGCGCTCCGCGTCGCCCTGGCGGTGGTACACCACGCCGAGCGCCCGGTAGTAGTAGTCGTTGCGCGGGTCGATCGCGACCAGACCCTCGAAGATGATCTGCGCGTCCCGCACCTTGCCGTTCAGGAACAGCGTGTAGCCCTGCGACGAGATCGCGTACAGCTCCTCCGCCGAGTAGCCCTTGAGCTCCTGGAGCGTCGCCTCGCCGCGCGCCCACTTGCGGACGGCGCGCCCGGGCGCGACCTCGAGCTCGCGGTCCGGATCGAGCTTCTTCTCGATCGCCGCGGGGCCGGCCTTCACCAGCGGTCCGTTCGCCACGTCGCTAGCCCTTCGCCTCGCCGATCAGGCGGCTGTACACCATCTCCGCGAGCGCGTTGTAGCGCTCGAGCAGCTGGAGCATCGCGCTCTCGCGCTTGAGCATCGCGCGCATCTGATCGCGCCGCGAGCCCGGCAGATCCTCGAGCGCCTCGTCCTCGACGGACTCCTCGAAGAGGTTCCAGCCCGCGCGCCGACGCTTCAACAACAAGCGCCGCAGCACCACGTGCGTGAGCGCGAGCTGCACCGGCTCTTGCCCCTCCGGGTACACCGCCGTCGGCTCGCCCATGCGGAGGTTGTCGCTGGACCGCTTCGGCGTCAGGAGCCGCTCCGGCGCGAGCTCCGGCATCGGCGACGCCGCCATGTCCTTTTCGAGTTTTCTCTGGCCCTGGACCTCGTCCGGATAGGTCCCCAGTACGCCGACGTTCGCCGGCCACGGCCACTTCTGCTTGATGTCCGCCATGTCAGCCTCTGCGCTTCAGGAGGTTGCCCTTGCCGCCACCTTGCCCGCGCGGCGGGTCGTCTGTCGAGGGCGCTTGGGCGTGCCGCCCCATCTGCGCCATCCGAGCCTTCTGTTCGGAGGCGCGATCATCGGCCTGCTTCGTCTGCCGATTCTCCTGCTCCTCCTTGATCTTGTAGACGAACGCGAGCACCTCCGCGACCGCCTCGTAGAGGTCCTCGGGGACCTCCTCGTCGATGTCGAGCTTGTTGAGCGCTTGCGCGAGCGGGACGTTCCTGAGGATCGGCACGCCGTAGTGCTTCGCGAGCTCCTTGATCTTCTCCGCGTGGACGCGCATCCCCTTCGCGACGACCTTCGGCGCCTTGTCCTTGTCCGTGTCGTATTTGATCGCGACGGCGATGTGGACGGGGTTCACGACGACCGCGTCCGCGTTCTTCACGTTCTGCGCACCACCCGAGAACAGGAGCTCGTGCGCGAGCTGACGGCGCTGACCCTTCATCTGGGGATCGCCTTCGCTCTGTTTGTACTCCTGCTTCACGTCGTACTTGGACATCATCTGCTCTTTGTTGAAGACGCGCCGCGACCACAACAGGTCCACCACACCGATCGCCACGAACAGCGCGGTCGTCTTCACCAAATACTCCCATAAAAGCCCGCTGCCGTAGTCCACCGCCTGTTCGAATCGCATCGTGACGACGAGCGTCATGTCGTACAGGGCGTCCTCCATGACGCTCCAGGCGATCCAGGCGGCGGCGCCCATCTTGACCATGTTCTTGAGCAGCTCGACGAACTTCTTGACCTTGAACAGGCCCTTCAGCCCGTTCACCGGGTTGATCTTGTCGATCTTCGGGATCAGGACCTTGAAGGCCATGAAGAACCCGGTCTGGACGACGTTCGAGAACACGCCCATCACGAACACCGCCGCGCCGATCGGCAGCGTCACCTTGAGGAACATCGGGATGGCGTCCTCGAGGAGCTTGGTGATCGTCGCCTCGGACGCGTTGTGGACGGCGGCGTCGAGGCACGCCCGCGCGAAGTCCTCGACCTCGCCGAACACGTAGCCGATCAGCGCCACCAACGCGAAGAACCCCGTGGCGAAGCCGAGCGCGCCCACGAGGTCCTGACTCTTCGGTACCTGCCCCTCCTCCTTGGCCTTGCGGAGTTTTTCTGGGGTGGCCTCCTCGGTTTTTTCGCCGGTCTCGCCCGACACGTCGCCGAAGCTACCCCATACGCGACGCGCTGCACAAAGCTGTGCTAGTCACCTGCGTTGGCCGAATGACTGAGGCGATCGACCCGGGTTCCGAGATCGAGCTCTCGGACGACGAGCTGCTCTTGCTCCGCCTCACGTGCGAGCTGACCACCGACGACGAGTCCCCGCTCGGTCCCCTCCGCCCCGAAGTCGATCCGCAGCAACTCGAGAACGGCGCGCGCACCCTGGTCCGCCGCGGCCTCGCCGACCGGCGCACGTACCGGCCGCACCGGGAGGTCGTGCGCCGGCTCCTCGTCGTCTCCGAGCCCGACGCCCGGGTCGTCCTGTTGCACGCCGCACCCGGTCACGCCGAGCGCGTGCTCGACGTCTACCTGCGCGCCGGCGCGTTCGTATCGTACCGGCGGAGCGGCGCGTCGCACTTCGTCGGGCCGCCGCTCGAACAGGTCGACGTCCTCGACGAGGTCCGCGCGCGCTTCTCCCCGCGGCGGTCGACCGGCGACTTCATCAAGCTCGACCTGACGCCCGCCGAGTACTACGCGCTCGTCTGCTTCGCGAAGGAGCTGGTGCTCCACGGCGAGGCCGAGATGGGACCGAAGCGCCCCGCGCGGAGCGTCTTCGATCCGACGATGGACGGCGCCGTGTTGATGCCCGGGCGCCGCGCGCGCTTCACGCCCGGCGAGAGCGCGGAGACCACCGGTAACCTCGCGATCCCCGACGAAGCCGCGTGGCGCGCCGCGCTCGACGCCCTCGTCGAGAAGGACGTGCTCTCGAAGGACCGGAACAACTGGATCCTGCGGAGCTATCTCTGGGATCTCGCGCGCGGCATCGCGACCAAGACGCGTTTCGTTCTGACACGCTTCGATTTCGGACCCGGCGACTGGTACGTGCGCGACGCCACGCTGATCCCCGTCCCCGGCAGCGTGTTTTGGCTCCGGACGGTCGGAAAGAAGGGCCTGGCCATCAACGAAGTGGACGCCGCGGGCCTCGAGCGCGCGATGGCGTCCGCCGTCGATGAGCTCCAGGGCACCGCGACCGTCGACGTCTGATCCGTCCTCCAGTTAGGGGAAGGGCGACCGAAGGGATCCCTCGGTGGCGAGGGGGCCGCCGTGTGTGTCCATCGTTCGCCCGAATCCAATCATCGTCGCGCTCGTCTGGGCGAGCTCCACGACGCCCGCGTACGCGGACGGCGGGCCGGATCTCCTCGAGCTGTCGCTCGAGCAGCTGATGGACGTCACCGTGGAGTCCGCTTCGCGCGAGACCGAGTCGGTCGACGAAGCGCCGGTACCGGTCACGGTGATCACGCGCGAGATGATCGAGCGGAGCGGCGTGCGCAATCTCCGCGACGCGCTGATCCTGTTCGTCCCCGGCTACACCCTCGCGCAGGATCACAACGAACTGAACGTCGCGGCGCGCGGCGTGTACGGGAGCTCGCAGCAGAAGATCCTGATCCTGCGCGACGGCCACCGCCTCAACTCGCGCGCGTACTCCGCGGCCCCGCCCGATCACTCGATCGGCCTCGACAGCATCGAACGCATCGAGGTGCTGCGCGGCCCCGGCTCCTCTCTGTATGGCAACGTCGCGCTCGCGGGCGTCATCAGCCTCGTCACGCGCGACGGCGCCGAGGTCGACGGGCTCGAGGTCACGCTCGGCTACGGCGCGTACGGCCAGTACGCGGGGAGCCTCGTCGCGGGGAAGCGGTTCGACGCCGACCACGATCTCTCGGTCTGGGGCACGTTCTACACGACCGAGGGCGAACCGGTCGCAATCCCCGCGGAGCGCTCGTACGAGCCGGTCCCGACGCCGGGCACGGCCGTGCTCGATCGCTACGCGGACCTCCCTTCCTACGACGTAGGCGTCGGCTACCGCTTCGGTGCGTTCCGCGTCTTCGCGAATCGCCAGTCGGGGACGTACGCGTCGCCGTTCACCGACGCCGGAGCCCCGACCGGTCGCCTCTACGATCCGGACGCGCTCCGAACCCTGATGGGGATCGGACCCGGAATCTCGCAGACGTCGACGCACTTCGGGCTCGGCTTCGAGCACGTGTTCGAAGACCTGCGCGGCCTCGAGCTCGACGCGTACGCCTACTACGACGTGAGCGCGCTGCGCGGGAGCCTCGTGATCGATCCGGTCTCGGCGACCGCGGGGTTCGTGAGCTGGGACGAGCACGACTACGGTGCGATCGTTCAACTGCGCCTCCCCTACACGTTGCTCGGGAGCGGCTCGTTCCTCGTGGGCGCGCAGGTCGACGCGACGACGCTCGAAGACAGCGCCTTGCCGCTGCAGCAGGGCGGAGAGTGGACGACGTTCGCGGACCGCAGCGCGGATCAGTTGCTCGAGGTCGGGTCGGAGCAATCGCTGTCGGCGTTCGTGCAGCTCCGTCACCGGTTCGCCGCTCCTCTGATCCTCAACGCGGGCGTGCGCTACGACGTGAAGCAGCGGCTACGCGGGGACGACATCCACAACGCGAGCCCGCGCGTCGCGCTCGTGTGGCTCCCGAACTCGACGTTCTCCGTGAAGGGTTCGTTCGCCCAGTCGTTCGTCGACGCGCCGTACTGGTATCGCTACAACTCGCTCGCGAGCTATCGCGGCGGCGAGTTCCTCCGCCCCGAGCGCTTGTCGACCGCGCAGCTCACGCCGACGATCACCCTGTTCGACGGGCGACTGAAGAACACGCTCAACCTCTTCTACAGTCGCTTCTCGGACTTCATCTATCGCAACAACAACGCGGCGGCCGACGAGCCGATCTACCAGAACGCCGGCTACCTCGAGACGGTCGGCGCCGAGCACGAGGTCGCGTACATCGCGCCGATGTTCACGGCGCGCGCGAACGCGACGCTCCAGTACGCGCTCGACGCGGAGAACTACGGGACGTCCGGCGGGCGCATCCACAGTGTGCCGTCGCTCGTCGCGAACGCGGTGTTCGACTTCAACCCGCTGTGGCTGTTGTCACAGGAGCTCTGGGTGGATCTCACGCTGAGGTACGTGGGCGCGCAGCGCTCGCCGATCAGCGTGGCGTACGCGGGAGGGCCCGACTACTCGGACCCGGACTTCGAGGTCGACGCCGCCCTCGTGGTCAACGCCGGCGTGCGGTGGACCCTGCCCGGACTCGAACGAGTGAAGCTCGACGCGCGCGTCTTCAACCTGTTCGACAGCACGTACTTCCAGGGCGGGAGCGTGCAACACCCCTATCCGCAACCCGGGCGGTGGTGGCAGCTGCAGGCGACTGCACGGTTCTGAAACTGGGGTCCACCCCCTATCGACCGCATGCCTTTCGGTTCAGTAGAATATTCCGAATGGTGTCGGTCGGAACCCTCGTTCGCCCCCGCGCGCCGCGGGTGAAGGCGACCGTCGCTTCGACCGTCGACCGCACATTCGCGCGCGCCATACTCAAGTACGGCGGGCGCACCGCCGCCGAGCGGTTCTCGGCGGACGAACGCATCGCGCAGCTCGAATCCCACGTCCACCTCTTCGACGACGCTCGCTACGTGGACGACCCCCGCGCCTTCTTCATGCCCGCGACCGACCCTCGCGAAGTCGTCGAGCGCGTCCGCTCGAAGCGGGGCGACAAGATGGTGGTCGACGTCTCCTGGCACAGTGACTACGCGCCGTTCGTCGAGGCGCAGGAGATCCGCGACGTCTACGACCGCCACGATCTCAACCACCGCGCGTGCGCGCGCGTGTGGCGCAAGCGCGGAGGCGGCCGCCCGGTCGTCGTGCTCCTCCACGGCTACCTCGGTGGGCTGCACATGTTCGAGCGTTACATCTGGCCGGTGCGCCAGTTCCTGCAGCGCGGGTTCGACGTCGCGCTGTTCGTGCTCCCCTTCCACGGCGTGCGCGGCGCGATTCGCCGCGGCGGGATGCCGGCGTTCCCGAGCAGCGACCCGCGCTTCAACATCGAAGGCTTCCGGCAGGCGATCCACGATCTGCGGACATTCGTGCGCTGGCTCGATCAGCGCGGCGCCACGACGGTCGGGGTGATGGGCATGTCGCTCGGTGGTTACACCAGCGCGCTGCTGTCGACCGTGGAAGAGCGCCTCGGCTTCGTCGTCCCGGTCATCCCGCTCGTGTCGATCCCCGCGTTCGCGTGGGCGCGCGGTCGTTTGAATGGAACGCCTGAGCAGCAGCAGCGACAGTTCGATCTCCTCGAGCGCATGTATCGGCCGGTGAGCCCGGTGGCGCGCCCGTCGAAGGTGCCGTCCGACGGGCGGCTCGTGATCGCGGGCGCGGTCGATCGCATCACGCCGGTCGCGGAGGCCGAGCGTCTCGCCGAGCACTTCGACGCCCCGCTCGAGACGTTCCCCGGGAGCCACCTCGTCCACCTCGGGCGGCGCGGGGCGTTCGCTTCGATCGATCGGATGTGGTCGACGCTCGGCGTCTGACCTGGGAGGCGTCAGCCGCGGTCGAACGTGTTGCGGTACTCGAGCGTGATGCGCTTGGTGGCGTCGCGGAGGCCGAGCACTCGATCCACGAGCGTGTCGAGCTGGTGGCGCTCGAGGGGGCGGATGTTCTCGAGGCGCGCCGCCTCTTCGCGCACCGCCTCGAACTCCGGCTTCAATGCGAGGCACGCGCTCTCGAGTCGCGCGTAGTGATCGGAGAGCTTGTCGCGCACGGCGACGAAATCGTTCGCGTCGACGTCGGCCGCCGCCTGCGGGAGCGGGACGGACGCCGAGAAGGGTAGGCCTCGCGTCTGCACCCAGACCGTCGGGCCGCCGGCCGGTTGCTCTTCGTCCGCGCCGAACGGTTTGATCTTCATCTGGAACCGCTCGACGCGCACGTGGACGCCGAGCTGATCGTGCGACGTGTCGAGCGGCGCGCCGTCGCCGTCGACGATCGTGTTCGTGTCCGAGAGCTTCGCGTGGATCGGCGGGCGATCCGCGAGCGCGGACTGGATCTTCGAAGCGACCTCGGCGATGCGCTCCGTGAGCGCAACGCCCCACACCGACATCTCCTTCAGCATCGCGGCTTCGTCCGCGTAGTTCGGTTCGAAGTCGACGGCGCGGATCCGGTTCGCGTGCACGAAGCACTGTTCGGAGTACGCGGAGACCTCTTGGATCGACAGGTAGTGTACGTACCCGCCGACGCCGCCCGAGTCCGTCGGGATCGCGCCGCCGGGGTTGGACTGGATGCTCCCGGTGAAGACCTGCGGGATGCCTTTCTCCTCCGCGCGCGACAGCACGGTGTGCTCCATCTCGTGGACGGTCACGGGATCGAGGAGCATGTCCTGGATCGACTGGTGCGCGAGGCAGAGCTCGCGGGTGTAACGCCAGTGGTCGCCGTTGCTGTGGCGCGCGAGGAGCTTCCCGGGGCTGTAGAGGAAGCGGAAGCCGCCGAGCTTCTCCGCGAGATCGTAAGCGGGGTCGGCGAGGAGGTGACCGGTCTCGTTCGGTTCGATCTGCAAGGCGTAGTAGCCGTCGGTGGTCTTCGTGTGGCTGTACTTCACGCCCTCGGCGTCGAGGCGCTTCTCGGCCGCGACGATCAGCTCGAGGCTGACGGCGTCGAGGGTGGAGTTGTCGGCGTCGAAGGTGCGCTGGGCCTTGTCGGCGAGCGCGGTGAACGGGACGTCGAGCAGGCCCGGCCCGATGACGCGGCCGGTGGACGTCGGCGCGG
>JAUHYN010000377.1 GCA_030426505.1 bacterium
CGCCTCGCCGGCGTCACGGTGTCGACGCGCGGCCGGCAGCTCCGCCGGTACGCGCTGCGCTACGAGGACGACGCGACCTCGGGTCGGCGCAGCCGCCTCCAGCGCGTAGAGAGCTTCGGCAGCACCGACGAGCCCTACCCGGTCGTCCAGTCGTTCGGTTACTCGCGCGGCCTCGGCGCGCAGTGCGAAGCCGTCGACTGCGGCATGCCGCTGCTCACCACGATGGTCGGCGAAGAGGGCCTCGGGGTCGCGCTCCAGAGCGGGACCGCCAACCTCGTCGACATCAACGGAGACGGGCTCCCGGACCTCATGGACGCGTCGACGACGCAGCCACGCCACCGCTTCTTCGTGAACCAGCTCGCGTCGAGTGGCGCGCACACCTTCTCGGCGCCGACGACCTCGGCGACGGGCGAGGTCTCCGCGTTCCCGCTCGGCGACTCGCGCGTGCAGTTCATCGACGTGAACGGTGACGGCTTCACGGACCTCCTCAGCGGCGGCACGACCGACCAGAAGGTCCTCCTCAACCGCGGTACGGGGGACTGGACTCAGTTGCAGAACCTCCCGGGTGCCTCGGTGTGGACCGGCGCCGACGCGGACATGCGGTTCATGGACTACGACAACGACATGGACATCGACCTGTTGCGCAGCACCGCGACCGAGACGTTCGTGTTCGAGAACGACGGTGACTTCGGTTTCACGCGTCGCGACCTCGCGCCCCTCGGCGTGGCCTTCTCCGAGAACATCCAGTTCACCGACATGAACGGCGACGGCCTCCTCGAGGTCGTCCAGCTCCAGCCCGGTCAGATCCAGTTCAAGACGAACTACGGGCGCGGGCGCTTCGCCGCCGAGTGGACGACGCTCAGTCATCCCTTCCCCGCGGGCGAGCTCGATCTCACCCTCGTCGAGGACCTCGACAGCGACGGCTACGCGGATCTCGTCGTCGCGACGGGCAACACCGTGAAGTACGTACTCAACCGCAACGGCGAGGGCTTCGAGCCGCTCCGCACGCTGAACGAGGCGGGCGGCCAGAGCCTCCCGAACCGCGAAGCCACGACGACCGTGCTCGCGGCGGACATGAACGGCAACGGCTCGGTCGATATCGTGTGGGTCGGCGCGACCGGCTCCGTACAGTACCTCGATCTCTTCCCGGTACGTTCTCACCTCCTCACGCGCATCGAGAACGGCCTCGGACGCGTCACCGAGGTCGACTACCAGCCCTCGGTCCACCAGATGGCTCTGTCGGCGGAGGCCGGCTCGCCCTGGATCCACCCGCTGCCCTACCCGATGACGGTGGTGTCGCGCACGGATGAGTACGACCTGCTGACCAACGTCCACGACGCGATCGAGTACGCGTACCGCGATGGGTTCTACGACGGCGTCGAGCGCCAGTTCCGCGGCTACGCCGAAGTCACGCAGCACCTCGAGGGCGACGCCTCGCGCGCACCCGGGCTCGTCCTGAACCGCTACGACGTCGGCCGCGACGCGCCTCACCTCAACGGTCAGATGCGCTTCGAGCGCCGTGAGTCGGACGGCCGCGTCATCGACGAGACGACGCACTTCTTCGGCGACGCGACCGAGTGCCCGGTGGCCGAGGTGCCGGACAACGCGACGCTGCTCGCGCTGGGGCGCAAGGCGATCGGCTTCGCTTGTGAGATCGCGACCGAGACCATCGTCCAGGAGGGCGCGGACGCCTCCGAGTGGGTCATGACGCGGACTCAGACGAGCTACGAAGACGGCTACGGCAACGTGGCGAAGATCTCGGACCTGGGTGTGGTCACCGTCGGCGGCGGGGCGTGCGCCCCGTGCCAGCGCTCCGCGGAGCTCTTCGGCGCGCCGTGCGGCAACCAGTGCCTCGGCGACGAGCAGTTCACCGAGCGCACCTACGTCCCGGTGTCCGCGACGGGCGGCCGCTGGATCCTCGGCAAGCTCTCGCGCGAGCGCCGCTTCGGCGACGCCGACGACGCGGGCCTCTTCGCGGAGGACATCTATCACTACGACGGCGCCGCGTTCGTCGGTCTGCCCGAGGGCCAACTCACGCGGGGTGACCTCACGCGAATGACTCTGCGCGTGGACGCCGGCCAGCAGATCGAGAGCGCGCGCAACCGCTACGACGCGCACGGCAACGTCATCGAGGCGCTCGACGCCAACGCCGACGCCTCGGGCGCTTCGCACCGTCGTCAGTACACGTACGATGCCGATGGCCTCCGCGTGGTCCAGACCGACGTCCTCAACGAGGCGGCCGGGATCGGCGCGTACCGAATGCGCCGCACCTATCAGTACGACGAGCTGTTCGACCTCGTCGTGCTCGGCTCGGCGTGGATGCGCGTGGAAGGCGACACCGCGGTGACCGCGGCGGACGCGACCTCGTACACCTACGACGCGTTCGGGCGGACCGAGAGCGTCCTCCTCCCCGGCGGCGACTCGGGCGCGAGCCCCACCGTCGAGATGACCTACGACCTCGGCAACCCGAACACGCGCCTCATCACGCGGCAGCGTTCGCAGGTCGGCGGCGCGTTGGACATCGAGACGATCGCCTGCGTCGACGGCCGCGGCCGCACGTACCAGACGCGTCGGAAGATCGCCGACGGTGCGTACATCGTCGACGGCTTCACGCTCTTCAACCTCCGCTCGGATCCGCTGAAGACTTTCCAGAGCTACGCGAGTGACTCGCCGAGCTGCGACGACGCGCCGCCGGCCGGCACGGGCGCGATGACCTACCGCTACGACGGCGTGGGCCGTCGGATCGAGATCATCCACCCGGACGAGGACGCCGCGGGTGGAGCCTCGTCGGAGCGCTGGGTGTTCGCGCCGCTGCGCACGACGCGGTTCGACGCCGAGGACAACGACCGCGCGAGCCCGCACCACGACACGCCCGACGTCGAGATCGTGGACGGCCTCGGTCGACTCGTCGCCCAGGAGCGCCGCCTCGTGGGCGAGACCGCGACGACGCGCATCCAGTACGACGCCCTCGGACACACCGCGGCGATCGTCGACGCGATGGGCCACACGAAGACGCAGACGTACGACGCCATCGGGCGCCTCCTCGAGATCGAGGATCCGAACTCGGGCACGACGAAGTTCTCCTACGACGACGCGGGCAACGTCATCGAGCGCGTGGACGGCCGCGGCATCGCGGTCGCCTTCCGCTACGACGGGCTCAACCGTGAGATCGAGCGCTTCGATCCGAGCGACCGCGAAGCGACGCTCATCGCGACCGAGTACGACGCCTCCCCGAACTGCGAGCTCAGCCGCTGCCCCAACGCGACCGGCCACATGGTGGCGCGGAGCTACCCCGGCGGCGCGGACTTCATGGGTTATGACGTGCGGCGGCGCCCGTTCTCGGCGGTGCGCGTCATCGAGGGTCGGAGCTACACGCTCGAGACGCGCTACGACAACGCGGACCGCGTGGTGGAGCGCATCTACCCCGACGGCCGCGCGCTGACGTTCGAGTACGACGGCGCGGCGCGCGTGGTGCGCATCCCCGGCGTCGTGGACGCGGTTCGGTACACCTCCGACGGGCTCCTCGATTCGATCGTCCGCTCGAACGGCACCGTCGACCAGACGCGCTACGACCGGCGACTGCGCATCGTGGGCATCGACGTCCTCGGTGCGGGCGGAGAGATGCTGCAGGGCATCGAAGTCACGCGTGACCGGATGAGCAACGTCTCCCGCGTGGAGGACGCGGCGGCCGACGCGATGATGCCGAAGACGGCCTACGCGTACGACGCGTGGTACCGGTCGACCGAGATCCAGCAGGGCCCGAAGGTCGAGACGATGACGTTCGACGTCCTCGACAACGTGCTGGCCAAGGGCGACATCGGCTACGTCTACGGCGGCGCGCGCCCCGGCGCTCCCACCGCGATCGGTAATGACGCCCTCACCTTCGACGCGGCCGGCGCCGTGACCTCCGCGAACGGGTTCGAGCACACCTGGGACTTCCAGGGCCGCCTCGTCGCGAGCGCGAGTGGTCAGGCCACGGTGACTTCGGTCTACGGCCCGGACCACATGCGCGTGTCGCGACACAACGATGGCGAAGTCACGCACTACGTGTCGAACGACTTCGAGGTCCGCGACGGTATCGCGGTCATCTACCCCCGTGTGACGGGTGCGCGGGTCGCGCGCCTCGAGTCTGCCGACTACGCGTCGGCGTGGCTCACCGGCTCCGGCGCGAGCGACGGCGAAGTCACGGCGGGTGCGGCGTACCTCGCGCGCGCGGCCGGCACGGCCGGTCACGCACAGTGGCTCGTCGCGGCGGCGCGGCGGATGCTGGTGAAGGGCCGCCCGGACGTCGTGCAGCTGCACAACGATCACCTCGGGTCGGTCACGCTCGCGACGGGCGACGCCGGCGCGGTGATCGGGCGCCGTGCGTACGACACCTTCGGCGCCGACGCGGCGCACGCGGGCTTCGTCGATCGCTACGGCTTCACCGAGCAGGAGCACGAGCCGCACACGCGCCTGATTCGTTTCGCGCACCGCTTCCTCTCGAAGGACAGCGGGCAGTGGATGAGCCCCGACCCGGCGTTCCGCGCGGTGACGCAGGCCGAGATGTCGAACCTGCCGGAGGCCGTCGCCCGCTACGCGTACGTGCAGAACAACCCGGGCAGCTTCGTCGACCCGGACGGTCTGCTCACGTGGAAGGACGTGAAGAAGAAGGCGAGCGACGTCTTCAAGGGCCTGCGCGACAGGATCCGGGGTCCGCGGCGTGAGGCGAGGAACCCGCGCTGGGCGATGCGTGTGAACCGCGGGCGCACGAACAACGCGGCCAACACGAATGGCCAACGCCGCCTCTCGTCGTTCCGCCGGTCACTCGTGAACTCGATGCGGATGCGTGTCCGCGCGCAGATCGAGAACGGGACCTACGAGACGTACGGCGGGATGCCGGAGGATCTGGAGATCCCGCCGGAGGAAGTGCTCGTGTTCCACCCGGAGGCGATCCCTCCGCCCCTGCCCCCGCGGCCGCAGCCGACTGCGTCGAGCATCAGCAGCTTCACGGTGAACTCGTCCCCGGCGAGGCGACAGCGCAGCTTCATGGGGCGCGTCATCTCCATCTCCACGATGGGGAGCGACTATGCGGATCAGTTCAACTCACCGGGGCCCAGCGTGCGCGACTCGCGCGGGAGCCGATCGAGCCTGAACTCCTCCCAGATCGACCTCTGAGTCCTCCCCTCGCGGCGCCCGTCGCCCCTCCTCACGACGGGCGCCGCGATCCCCCCTATTGGCGAGACCTATCGCCGCCATAGCGAACGCCTATGGCCACCCGCTCCGCGATCTCACGCCTGACCAGTTGCGATGGCAGATCGAACCCACTCCCTCAGCCTCTTCGTCCTCGCGAGCCTCGCGCTGACGATCTCCTGCTCCTCGGACCCTGCCCCAGGGGGCCTCGACAACGCCTGCGCCGCGGTGGTCTGCGACAGTGGCGAGCGCTGCGTCGTCGCGGACGGTGTCGGCGCCTGCGAGCCGATCGAGACCGACGCGTGCCTCGACGCGTGTACCGGGTGCGACGGCGAGAACCGGAGCTGCACGACGTCGGACGACTGCACGACCGTGACCTGCGGTGCGTGCGTCAGCGGCCACCACGAGGAGGCCGGCGCCTGCGTCCCCGACTCCGGATTCTCGTGTGCGACCTGCGCTGCGGACAACCGCGCCTGCGACGAGCCGCGCGCGCGCTGCGGCGACTGCCTCGATGGGTTCTTCGCCGACGGCGGCGCTTGCTCGCCCGCCGGCAGCTGCGCGGCCGGAGAACCGGAGAGCATCGCCGCCGAGTGCGAGGCGAACAACCGCACGTGCGTCGACGCCACTGCGAGCAGCGCCGCGACGTGCGGCGCGTGTGCCGACGGCTTCCTCGAGATCGCGGGTGAGGCTCGCTGCCAGCTCCCCTCCGAGTGCCTCGCCGACGGCACCTGCGCGGATCCGTCGCAGCGCTGCGTGCAGCTCGGCGACAACGACGCGCCGATGTGTACGGGCGCGCTCTGCGGCGCCGGCGAAGCATGGGACCGCGGCGCCGGCGCGTGCCGTTCGTGCCCGGCGTGTCCGGTCGGCGACGGGACGACGGGTGAGATCTGGCCCGTGACGGATCGCAGCGGCGCGTGCGTGTGCGAGACCACCGATGGGTTCTTCTGGGACCCGGCCGTGTCCGGCAGCCGCGCGCTCGAGTGCGACAAGGACGGCGACGGCTGGACCAACGGCAAAGTCGCGCAGCTGCTCAGCAACGCCTCGGTGGAACACGGCGGCGCGGTCGACGACTGGAGCCTGCTGTTGAACCTGCGCTGCGTTGTCGACGAAATCGACGGGTTCGTCCTCGAAAACGAGCTCGGCCAACGCCTCGACGTCACGCTGTCGGAGCTCGGCAGCGACGCCGCGAGCATCCCGCTGTACGAGAGCAACCGCAATGACCGCGGCGCCGACGCGGCGCCCATGCCTCGCCTGGGCCGTGAGTTCGCCCCCGAGGAGGTCAACTCACTCACGAAGGTCTGCGGCGCGAACCTGGACCTCAACGACAACGGCCTGGGTGACTTCCAAGAAGCGCACGACCACACGGGCGGCGAGGCGTTCCAGCAGGTCTTCAACAAGATGAGTTACTTCGTGGAGCTCCACTCGGGCGCCATCGAAGACGGTAAGTACGTCATCTCGGAGCGCTCGCGCTGCGACGTCGACGCCCTCGCGATCCGCGGCCCGGCGACGAGCACCGAGTATTGGCAGCGCTGCCACCGGCGCCGCCCGGAAGCGTACACGCCGAGCGCGCCCCTCGGTCACGACTTCGCGCGCTTCGACTGCAGCGCGCAGACCGGGAGCTGCCCGCTCCCGCCGCTGTGGGCCGCCGTCCCGGTGGGCGGGAACGTCCCGGCCCACTCCGTCTGTGACTTCGTCGGACAGGACGCGGGGGGCTGGCGCGGCATGACGCATTACAGCCAGTTCGCCTGCGTGACGGTGAAGAACGACACCGGGGCCCGCGCTGCGCAGGAGGTCGACCGCTCCGACGTGAGCCTCGACCGCTCGGCGGGTTGGCACCTCAACAACTGCGTCCTCGGCGCGACCGCGGGTGAGTTCGAGTGTAACCAGGTGACGACCTCTTCGGCGGCCGACGCCGCAGTCGATCGCGTGGTCTGGGCCGCGCGTGGGTTCGAGCCGTACTCGGACGTCCTCGACTACCCCGGCGGTTGCGTGGATGAGTTCGCGGAGTGGCCCGAGACGTGCCCGGGCCAAAGCTCGGCGCCCGCGTTCGTCATGGGTCGCGGCTCCGAGGAGGACTTCGGCCGCCTGATCTGCTCCTACAACGAGCCGCCGGTCGCTGCGCCCGGCGCGCGGGTGGTGGGTTCGATGAATGCGACGCTCACGCTCGACGGGACGGCCAGCAGCGATCCCGACGGTGACCCGCTCGAGTACACGTGGACCCAGGTGATGGGCCCGGACGTGACGAGCGGCGCGGGCGTCCTCACCGGCCCTCAGCCTCAGTTCGTGGCGCCCGGACAAGTCGGGACGCTCCGGTTCCAGCTCGTGGTGACCGACGGCGAAGAATTCAGCGCGCCCGAGTACGTCCTCGTGGACGTGCTCGAGGACGCGAACCGTGCCTACTTCGTGGACCGCGATCGCGGGAG
>JAUHYN010000378.1 GCA_030426505.1 bacterium
ACGCCGCGACCATGAACAGCGCGTTGAGGACGTTGTTGCCGGCGATGACACGCGAGCGCTCCGACGCGGGCGAGCGCTGTTGGATCATCGTGTACAGCGGCACCGAGTAGAAGCCGCCGAAGATCGAGAGCCCGGCGAGGTCGATCACGATGCGGACGGTCGAGCCATCCGCGAGGAGCGCGCCGATCGAGCGCAGCTCGGTCCCACTCACCTCGGGCGCACCGACCAGGAACAGGTCGAAGAGGAACACCGACATGCCGATCGAACCGAAGGGCACGAGTCCGAGCTCGAGCATCCGGTGACTCATGCGCTCGCACAGCAGCGAGCCGGCGGCGATGCCGATGCAGAACAGCGCGAGGAACGTGGTGACCACCGACTCGCCGCCGCCGAGGACGTCCTTCGAGTACGCGGGGAGGAGCGTGATCAGTGAGGCGCCGAGGAACCAGAACCAGGAGATTCCGAGGATCGAGAGGAACACCGGGCGGTTCTTCCGCGTGACCGCGAAGGTCTGGAGCGTGGGGCGGATCGGGTCCGGGCTGATGGCGAGGTCGGGTGCCGCGGGCGCGAGCTTCGGCATCCAAGTCGTGGTGATGAAGCCGAGGATCGCGACGACCACGACCGCGACGGCGAGGATCGTCGGACCGGTGCCGTCGATCGAGATCAACAACGCGCCCGCGATCGTGCCGAGGAGGATCGCGACGAAGCTCCCCGTCTCGACGATCGCGTTGCCGCCGACGAGATCGCGCTCGTCGATCAGCTCCGGGAGTACGGAGTACTTCGCCGGGCCGAAGATCGCGGACTGCAGCCCCATGAAGAAGAGGACGACCAACAGGAGCGCGAGCTGATCCGTGAGGAAGCCGTACGCGGCGACCGACATGATCACGATCTCGAGGATCTTCACGAACCGGATCACCGAGGACTTCGCGAAGCGGTCCGCGATCTGCCCGGCGGTCGCCGAGAACAAGAAGAAGGGCAGGATGAAGACGCCGCCGGAGAGCGCGACGAGCTGCTCCGGTCCGAGCCCCGCGACGCTCGCCGCGCGATACGTGATCGCGATGACGAGCGCGTTCTTGAAGAGGTTGTCGTTGAACGCGCCGAGCAGCTGCGTGAAGAACAGCGACGAGAAGCCGCGGCGACCGAGGAGTTTGTATTGGCTCATCGAGTTCCTTCTCGGCGGAGGCGCTCGACCCACTCGGGGTCCACCCGCCTCTTCACCGTACGCCGATCCAGGAGCAACCGCCGTGCCGCTTCTTCGTAGCTGCCGGACTGCACGTAAACGAGCGTGCAGTAGCGGCCCAGGAGCTCGTCGGCGGTGAGGGCCCCGAGGGCCGCGTCGTCGAAGAGGCCGGCCGGGGCCTTCGCCGCGAGGGCCGGTCGGTAGCCACGCCGCACGAGGACGCTCCGCACGCACTGCTCGAGCTCGCGCACGTTTCCGGGCCACGGATAGGAACGGCCGAGGTCGCGCGTGATCACCTCGACCGTCTCGGCGGCGAGCGCCTCGGCGAGGTCAGGTCCGGCGACGCGATGCGCGACGGCGAGCGCGACTCGACCGAGCTCTTCCGAGTCGTCGGCGAGCTGCGCGGCGAGGGTCGGCGTGTCGATTCGGTCGGCGCAGAGGCGGTAGTAGAAGTCTTCGCGGAAGGCGCCCTCCTCGATCCTGCGCGCGAGGTCGCGGTGGGTGGCGGCGACGATCTTTCCGGCGAAGGTGCGCTCCGCGCCGTCGCCGAGGCGGAGGAACTTGCGGGTCTGGAGGACACGCAGCAACTTCACTTGCAGCGCGGGATCGAGCTCGCCGATCTCGTCGAGGAACACGGTCGCGTGTTCGTCGGGCCGCTCGAGGAAGCCTTCGCGGTCCGCGATCGCGCCGGTGAACGCACCTCGGCGGTGGCCGAACAGCTCGGACTCGATCAGTGTGGGCGACAGCGCGGCGAGGTTGAGCGGGACGAAGGACTCGGCGTAGTCGGCCTCGAATCGCCCCTTCTCGCGGCTCCAGGGGATGAAGCGGGAACGGCCGATCGCGCCCGCGACGAGCTCCTTGCCGGTGCCGGACGGGCCGACGACGAGCGTGGGGACATCCTGCATCCGATCGAACAACCCGTGGCGGTAGCGGTCGAGGTCGTGCGTGAAGATCGATTGCCACACCGCGGCGCGCAGTCGCGCGGCCGGTCGAGAGGCGCCGAGGATGCGTCGGTACGTGAAGTGGAACGCGCGCCGCAGTTGGAAGAACAGCGCAAAGAGGTGATCGACCTCGGCCCGCGACAGCGGCGCGATCCGGGGCGCGTCCCGGTCGGCGATCAACGACGCTTCGAAGCGCGCGAAGAAGTCGATGGGCGCACCCTCGGCGATCGCCCGAAAGAACGCGTCTTCGAAGCGACCGAACGCGAGGTGAAGTGCGATGTCGTCGAAGAGGCGGAGCTCCTCTTCGAGCGGCGCCTGGTTCGCCGACAGCGCGCGCTTCATCGCGGCGAGGAGCGCCTCGGCGCGGCGGTCGAGCGCGCCGACATTCGGGCGCACCTCCTTGGCGAGCGGATCGAACGACCACGCGACGGCCGGCCCCTCGAACTCGGCGCCGAGGGCCTCGCGCTCGAGCGTCACCCGGTCCACGTCGAAGGGGTTGGTCGTGGTGAGCGCCGCGATCGCGCGGGCTGCGCGGCGGTCCCCGGCCGTCAAGATCGGCATACACAGAAGGTCCTACGCCGGACATTCTATGTACACCACCCCACCAAGAGACCAGGATCACATGAAGTTTCGGGTGTGGAGGGCGGAGAGCGCTTCGGCCTCTTCGGCTTCGAAGCCGAGGCGTTCGAGGCGGCGGCGGCGGCCGAGGTCCATGTCGCGCTCGAGAGACTGTACGGCGTCCCAGCCCTGGGAGATCGCGGCGGGCGTCCAGGCGCCGGCGGCGAGGAGGACGAGCGCGTCGAACACTTCTTCGTTGAGGCCCGCGGTGTGCGCGAGCGCGTCGTGGCGGCGGTGGATGGCGGCGGCGAGGCGTCCGCGGAGCGCGGGGTCAGCGGTGGTGTGGCGACCGAGGTGCGCGACGCCGAACGCGACGTGCCGCGCTTCGTCCTGCGCGGTGAGGCGCGCGATCTCCTTCGTCACGGGATCGGGCGCGTGGGTGTGGAGGAACCAGAGGAGCGCGAGGAAGCTCCCTTCGCCGAGGACGGAGAGGAGGAACGAGGCCATCGCGAAGTCGGGCTCGTCGACGAGCGTCTTCAACGAAGCCTGCCCGCCGACGCTGGAGAGGCCGAGGCGTTCGCGCTTCATCAACGCGCGGCGACGGAACACTTCGACGTGGCGCGCCTCGTCGGCGGCGTTCAGCGCGAGGAGCTGCATCACTTCGAAGTAGTGCGGGTGGACCTGCGCCGCGAAGCGCGAGGAGACGACGAGCGCCGCCGTCTCGTTCTCGACGAGGTACGTCATCACCTGGACGACGGCGTCCTCGATCGCGTCGGGGATCTCGGTCGCGTCGCCCCACGGGATCGCCGTAGCCGGGTCCCACTGCGACGCCGCGCCCTGCGCGTAGAGGCGCGCGGCCTCGTCGGCCCACACGTCGTCTTTCGCGTGGAGCACGAAGTCGAACGCGGGTGCGCCGGCCTCGATGGTCGCGCCGCGCGCGGCGAGGCCCCACGTGGCGGGCGCGTCGTCGACGACGGCGTTCGGTGCGCCGGCGGACTCGGCGCCGTTGTAGCGCTCGACGTCGCCGCGTCGGATGATCAAGCCGTCCTCGGCGGCGAACGGGTGTCCGCGGCTGCGGCACCACGCGCGCAGGTGAACGGCGAGCTCGGGCGCCGAGCCGACGACGCGCACGGCCTCCCCCGGTTCGACGCGCGTCAACGCGCGCTTCACGAGGAGGTGACCGCCGCGATCGAGGCCCAGCGCTCCGAGCTCGACGGTGTTCACGTCAGCACTCCGAACCGATCCAGCGCGCGCTCGAGCAGCGCGTACCCGGACGTGCGCCCCGGCTTCCAGACCTTCAGGCCCTCGAGATCCAGCAGAGGACGCACCACCGGATCTTCGTAGCGCATCGAGAGCAGCAGCTCCGTGAAGCGATCGATCAGCGCCGTCGGCGCGTCGTCGAGGACGGTGAAGTTGCAGTGATCGTACGTCCCGGTCTGCGCGATGATCCGCGTGGCACCCGACGGCAACGTGCCCTCCTTCGAGAAGAGCAAGTGGTTGCCGTCGATCATGCACGCGGCGTCGACCTCGCCCTGCATCAGCGCGCGCGCGGCGTCGCGTTCACCTCCGATGTGATCGCCGTGTTTGCCGAGCAACACGTCGAAGCGGCGCACGTCGAACTTCTCGTTCGGCTCGAGCCCGGCCTCCGCGAGGTGGATCAACGGGATCATCGTCGCCTGCGGCGAGTCGCCCGCGCCGACACCGACCGTCTTGCCCGCGAGATCCTCGACCGACTGAATCGGTGAGTCCGCGCGCACCACGATGACGCTGGTGAGATCGCAGTCGGTGTCGCGCATCGCGATCGCCCTCGCCTCGCGGCCCGCGGCCTTCGCGGCGCGCTCCGCTTGGAGCCACGCGAGTGGCGAGTTCCACGCGACGTGGAAGTGCCCCGCGAGGTGCGCCTCCACCTGGCGCTCGTAGTTCGAGTAGAGGACGAAGTCGAAGTCGAGCCCGTTCTTCGCGAACCACGCGAGGAAGCCGTCCCAGATCGTCACGACCTTCGGGTCGTACGCGACGGCGCCCATGAGCAGCGTCTCGTTCGCCATCAGAACACCTCCATTCCGCAGATCGCCTTGCCGATGAAGTCGTAGAGCTGGTCGGTCGTCGGCGCCATCACGGTGCCGGCGCGCGCGTCGCGGAAGCGACGCTCCACGCCGACCTCGCGACGGAACGCCGCACCGCCGCACACGCGCATCGCGAGGTCGAGCACCGACGTCGCGGACTCACCCGCGGCGGCCTTGCACTCGAGCACGCGGAGCATGACGTCTTCGCGCCCGGTCTCCATCGCCGTGATCGTGTCCTGCACGAGGCACCGCGCCTGGTCGGTCGCGATGCGCATCCGCGCGAGGTACGCGCGGATCGTCGGGAGGTCGGCGAGGGTCGAATCGAGGTGTTCGTACTTCGTCCCGCTCACGTGTTTGCAAGCGGCCTGCGTCGCGCCCTCCATCAGGCCGACCGCGACGGACGCCGTCATCACGTTGAACAGCGGGAGCACGACCTCCAACATCACCGAGAGGCCGCCGCCGTCTTCGCCGAGGAGCGCGGACTTCTCGATCACCGCGTCCTCCGCGACCATCGGTGTGGAGTCGTTGCCGCGGAGACCGAGGCCGTCGAACCCGCCCGTGCTCGCGACGCCGGGCGTCTTCGCGGGGACGTACCAGATCGAGCTCGCGCCCTCCGCGGCGGCGGGCGTGCTCGACCAGACGAAGAACGTCGCGTGGTTCGCCGAGGTCACCCAGCTCTTGCGCGCGAAGAGGTGGACGCCGTCGTCCTGGATGGTGGCCTTCGACACCGGCGCCCAGAAGTGACTGCGCGAGCCGGCCTCGGAGAACGCGAGCGTCCCGAGGTGCTTCCCCGCGGCGAGCTCGGACTTCTGCGTGTCGCTGCCGAGGGCTTGCACGACGGCAGAGGCCGCGTAGTGCATACAGGTGATCATCGCGGTCGATCCGCAGTGCTGCGCGAGCGACTCGACGATGCGGGCGGCGTCGCGCGGCGACTGCGGCGCGAGGAGCCCCGCGCTGCGCAGCGCGTCGATGGACTCGGTGGGGAAACGACCGTTCTTGTCGACGTCGACGGCGTTCGCCGCGACGATCTCGAGATAGTCAGACATAGGTCCTCCACGGCACGTCGCGCCGCGGGACCCACGGCCCCTCAGTGCGCGTACCCGTTAGGGGCGTCCGGCAACTCCGGACGTCGGATAGGGGCTCAGAGCCGGTACATGGCGACCGTTCCACCGCGACGCCGACTCGCCGTCAAGGGAGGCGGCCGCCGCGACGAACACGGAATGTACGGCGCCCATGCGCCGCGACGTCCGAGGCGAGCGCCGCGGCTTGGCCCGGTCCGTGCTTTGCCGAGCGGTCATGGTGAGTCCCTGGATGATCCCCCTCCTCGCCGCCGAAGGCATCGCCCCAGCCTGCCTGATCGGCACCGTCGTGTTACTCGCTGGTCTCTTCGCTTGCGCGCTGCGGCCGACGCACGCTAGAGACGGCCGCGCGTCGCCCGCGCACACCTCCCGTCATGCCGATCAGTTCAGACCTCGCCCGCGCCTATTGGGCATCCGTCGCACCTGACCTCGAGCCTCCGGCTCCGACCGACGACGCGCTCGCCGACTTCCTCGCGCTCGTCGACGGCGGCACGTCCGAGCTCCGCTTCGAGCGCGTTCCGCCGAAGATCGCCGAGCCGTACTTCCACATCGCGGTCGCGCCCGAACCGGACGCCGCGCTCGAGGACTGGGCCGCGCAGATCGCGGAGCTCGTCCCGATCGCTTCGCCCGCGCTCGAGCAGTACGTGCTGTACGTCGACACGGTCGCGGACTCCGACGGACACCACCGCGTCTACCCGTTCTCGGACGGCTACCCGTCGCAGGACATCGCGTCGCTCGACGACGCGCTCGAGTTCATGACGGTGATGGTGCGTCACGCGCAGGGCGAGGCGAGCAAGGACGACGTCGTCGCCGTCCAGGACAAGATGAAGGAGCCCGACGTGTGGCGGTGGTCGGGCGCGGAGGTGCTCGGTCACTTCGTCGACCTGCCGCTGCACGCGGCGTATCAGGCGTGGTCGCTGAAGACCTGGCCGAACATCGAAGTGTTCGCGATCGACGACGTCGCGCCGGACGCTCCGGGCGCTGAACGCGTAGGGATGCTCTCGGCGGTGATGCAGGTCCTCGAGACGCAGCGCTTCGCGCTCCGGCGTGAATCCGAGACGATGAGCGACGCGCACCGGACGCTCTTCGCGCACCTCGAAGATCTCACCGCGGCCGTGAGCCTCGGGCGCCCACCACAGGTCGTGGTCGACGCCGCGAAGTCGAAGGACACCGCGATCGCGCAGCACGCGAAGGACTGGCTCGCGCGCTTCGAGAAGGCGACGAAGGCAGACGACACGCCGCCCGAGGACACGATGCAGGGCGCGCTCATGCGCGTCGTGATGGCGACCCTCGACAAGCTCGAGGCCGCCGAAGCGATCGAGGTCGAGCCCGCGTCGCGCAAGGCGCTGATCGACGAGCTCACGCTCGCGGCGCTCGACGCGAACTCACCGCGCCACGCGATCAAGCGGCTGTGCAAGACGTTGCTCGATTCGGACAACGTGGAAGAGGTGTACTGCTCCGACCCGGAGATCGAGGCGGCGTTCGTCGCCGCGTTCAAGGCCGCTTAGGCCTCTGCTCAACGCTCGTCGTCTTCGGAGACGGCGCGGTAGATCACCATCGCGCCCGCGCCACCGCCGGCGCCGACGGCCAACGCGCCAGCGTACGGGAGGACATCCCGCGGGTCGAGCCGGGCCCCGGGCGTCGGGCCGTACGTCGCGTCGAAGAACGCGCCGCCGTACCACGGTCGCTGTTGGTTGCCCCACGTCGGGCCGGTGGCCTCGGCCGCCAACACGCGTACTTCGGGGAGCCCGCGCTCGCGGAGCGCG
>JAUHYN010001449.1 GCA_030426505.1 bacterium
TGTCGGTGATCTGGGAAACGGGCATCAGGGACACGCGGGCGGCGGACCGGACTGGTTCGCGTCGAGGCCGCCGATCTCATCGATGCGCACGGTCGCCTGTGGGAAGGCAACGGTGTGGATCACGCCCGCGCCGCGCTCGACTTCGACGGAGGTGGGAAGGTTGATCAACGTCCCCGGGTCGTCGACGGGCCCGACCTCGTCGAGCCGGACGAGCCGAAGCCACAGAATGTTGGTGCAGCGATCGCCGCCGGTCGCGTCGGAGATGATCAGCTCGCGCTCGGTGAGCGCCTCGACGTCGACCACGCCGATCACCTCGTACTGTTCGGCGCAGAACCGCTCCGCGAAGCCCTTGTCGCAGCCGCCCACGAGCTGCTCCTGGGGCGCGCGGACCTCTAGACTGATCGGGAGCTCGAGGCGATTGAAGAGCATCGCCTCGTCGGACGAACCGCAGGCCGCCGCGGCGACGAGGAGCAGGGGCGCGAGGGAGCGCATCGGACATCGATGGTGACGCCGATCGCCGTGGGCCCGCAAGTTTTGGGGTAGGGTCGCGCGCGATGCGTCGCCTCGTCGCCCTCGTCGCCCTCTCCTTCGCCGCGTGCGCGACCCCGCCCACGGCCGCTCCGTCCGCGGACTCCGAGTGTGCGCCGGAGAAGATCGCCGCGGTGTGGGCCCGGTCGCCGACGGCGCGCCCCGTTCATCAGGAGCAGCCGCAGTACCCCGCCGAGGCCATCCAGCGCGGCATCGAGGGCTGGGTCTGCCTGAGGTTCACGGTGGACGAGGCCGGCCGCGTCGACGACGCGCGCGTGCTCGAGGCGTCGCCGCCGAACGTGTTCGACGACTACGCCCTCGCGGCGATCCGGAAGTGGCGCTACGAGCGGATGGGCGACGCCCCGGAGGTCATCCGCGAGGCGCGCGCCCTCCTCACCTTCGATCTCGACCAGTAGCTCAGCCGAGCGCCGAGAGGTCGGTCGGCTCCGTCGCCGCGCCGAAGTCCACGTCGATCTGCGCGAGCTGGAGTTTGCCGGCGAGGTCCTCGTTCACCGAGTGCCAGCGCGTGTAAGCGTCGAGCACCCAGACGCCCGACTCGCGCGTGCCGTTGCCGGACCAGCCGATGCCGCCGAACGGGAGGTGCGCCTCGGCGCCGCTCGTCGTGTTGTTGATGCTCGTCATGCCCGCGTGGATGCCGTTCTTGAAGCGGAGGATCGCGGAAGGGTCCATCGTGTAGCACGCCGAGGAGAGGCCGTACGGAGTGCCGTTGGCCGCCGCGAGCGCCTCGTCGAAGCCGTCGACCTCGACGATCGTGATCGTCGGTCCGAACACCTCGGTCTGCGCGATCTTCATGTCCATCGTGACGCCTTCCCAGATCGTCGGGAACACGTAGAAGCCGGAGGCCGGATCGCCGACGAACGTGGACGGCTTGTTGTCGTTCGTGATGCGGCCCTTCGCGGACGTGAGCATCTTCGCGCCGTCCGCTTCGGCGATCGCGAAGTGCTCCATGAAGCGATCGTAGAAGCGCTCCGCGATCAGCGGACCGTACAGCGCGTCCTCCGTCTGCGTCGGGTCCGCGATGACGATCGACTCGAGGCGC